>JAISTN010000222.1 GCA_031272565.1 Bifidobacteriaceae bacterium | reverse complement strand
GGCGTCGGTGTGGTTGTCCGTGGAGGTTGGCGCCGGGACAGTGGCATTGGCCCTGTTCAGGGCGTCGTCGTAGATGTCGTAGAAGGCTAGCAGTTTCTCGGGTTTCCCGAGGAACAGCGAACCAAACGCCATCTCGTTCAGCAGTCTGGCTTCCTCTTTGGTGACAGACTTAGGATCCACGAACTCGCTGACAGGCCATGGTGGGTAGCTGACCATCTCGTCAGTGTCCGTCACTTGATACTCGTTGTAGATCTCTTCCAAAGTGGGTTTCTCGTCGGTCGGCTCGGGTTCCGGTTCCGGGTTGGGCACGGGCGGTGCCTGCGGCGAGGGACTTGGAATGGTGGGCCCGGCCGGGAACACGAAGCTGGCCCCTTCTAGGCCGGTGGCGGCGGAAGCCTGGGCCTGTTCGGCGATTTGCCGCTCCAGTTCATCCGCCAGGCCGCCGATGTCGCCCTGCAACTGGGCCAACTGGGACCGCGACTTGGGTCAATCGGCCGCCAGGAAGTTGTGGGCGTCACCGCCCACCCAGGCGTTGTCCAACTTGGACACCACGGAGCCGAGTTGTTGTTTGACCGCATCGAGGTCGCGCGCCTTGGCGCGCATTTGCTCAACCGCCTTCTTGGCGGCATCAACGTCGGTAATGCCGGAAAACGTCATCGGGGGCTCCTTGGTGTTGTGGGGCCAGGCCGGGGGCAGCCTGCTGCTCAAAATGCTAATGAAACCGCCGCCATGGCGCGATGGGGACAACTCCCTGGGGACCGGTGGGGACTAGTCGCCAGGGACCGGTGGGGACCGGCCGGAGGCTCGGGGCAAGTGGTCCGGGTCACAGTGGGGGCGGTGGCCAGCGGCGGGGGAGCGGGCCTGCCACAGGCGGGTGGCCTGGTAAATAACGGTTCGATAACGGTTTTCGCTGGGAGGGCAAACGGGCAGAAGGGTGCTCGGGGTGGCTGGTAGACTCACACCGCGTTCGTGTCGGATCGGGGCCGCCCAACAGCGTTCCAGGCCTGGTCACGGACGTTGTCCATGTACCTACTACGTTACGAGTTACCCACTTCATGTCCACTTCTATCCCAACCCTAGTGTCGGAAGCCCCGGTCCCGGAAGTCGCTGTCAACGACATCGGCACTAGCGAAGACCTTCTGGCCGCCATTGACGGCACGATCAAATACTTCAACGATGGCGACATCGTGGAAGGCACCGTGGTTAAGGTTGACCACGACGAAGTCCTGTTGGACATCGGCTACAAGACGGAAGGCGTCATCCCGTCGCGTGAGCTGTCCATCAAGCACGATGTCGACCCAGGCGAGATCGTCTCGGTCGGCGAGAAGATCGAGGCCCTAGTCCTGCAGAAAGAGGACAAAGAGGGCCGCTTGATCCTGTCCAAGAAGCGCGCTCAGTATGAGCGGGCCTGGGGCGCGATCGAGAAGGTCAAGGAAGCCGACGGGGTCGTCACCGGCACCGTCATCGAAGTGGTCAAGGGCGGCTTGATCGTCGACATTGGCCTGCGCGGCTTCCTGCCCGCCTCCCTGGTGGAGATGCGGCGGGTGCGCGACCTGCAGCCCTATGTGGGCAAGGAACTGGACGCCAAGATCATCGAGCTGGACAAGAACCGCAACAACGTGGTGCTGTCGCGGCGCGCCTGGCTGGAGCAGACCCAATCCGAGGTCCGCACCACTTTCCTGCAGCAGTTGAAGGAAGGCCAGGTCCGCACCGGCGTGGTCTCCTCGATTGTCAACTTCGGCGCCTTTGTCGACCTGGGCGGCGTGGACGGCCTGGTGCACGTCTCCGAACTGTCCTGGAAGCACATCGACCATCCGTCAGAGGTGGTCGAGGTGGGCCAGGAGGTCACGGTCGAGGTGCTGAGCGTCGAAATGGACCGCGAGCGCGTCTCGCTGTCGCTCAAGGCCACACAGGAAGACCCGTGGCAGGTCTTCGCCCGCACGCACGCCATCGGGCAGGTCGTGTCCGGCCAGGTCACCAAGCTGGTGCCGTTCGGCGCCTTCGTGTCGGTCGAGGACGGCATCGAGGGCCTGGTGCACATCTCCGAACTGGCGCTGCGCCACGTGGAGCAGCCGGAGCAGGTTGTGACGGTGGGTGAGACAGTCTTCGTCAAGGTGATCGATATCGACCTGGAACGCCGCCGCATCTCCCTGTCGCTGAAGCAGGCCAACGACGGCGTGGACCCGGACGGCGACGAATCGACCTTCGACCCGGCGCTGTATGGCATGCCGACGGAGTACGACGAGGACGGCCAGTACAAGTACCCGGAGGGTTTCGACCCGGTCACCAACGACTGGATGCCCGGCTTCGAGGCGCAGCGGGAAGCTTGGGAGCAGGCCTATGCCGACGCCCTGGCGCGCTGGCAGGCGCACAAGGCCCAGGTGGGGGCGGCCCGGCGGGCCGACCAGGATGCCGCGGTGGAAGATGGTTCGGCCACGAACTACTCATCGGATCTGGCCGATGCCGGCGGCACGCTGGCCTCGGATGAGGCCCTGGCGGCGCTGCGGGAGAAGCTGACCGGCAACTGAGAGTCCGGGCCGAAAACCCCGTGGCGGCGTACCTCCGTGTCGCACTGACCGGCGGCCTGGCGGTCGGCAAATCGGCTGTGGCCCAGTGCCTGCGGGTCCGTGGCGTGCCGGTGATCGATTCGGATGAACTGGCCCGCGCGGTGGTGGCTCCCGGCAGCCCTGGCTTGAAGCAGGTCGTTGAGGCCTTTGGGCCGGGAGTATTGGCGCCCGGCGGCGCCTTGGACCGGGCGGCACTGGCGGGCATCGTCTTCGCGGACCCGGCGGCGCGCCGGCGCTTGGAAGCCATCACTCACCCGTTGATCCGGGAACAATCCCACCAACAAGCTGAGGCCGCGGCCAGGGCCGGCGCCCGGGCGGTGGTGTTCGACATCCCGCTGCTGGTCGAAACCGGCCAGGCGGGGGACTATGACCTGGTGGTGGTGGTGCAGGCACCGCTGGCGGTCCGCCTGGCCCGGGCAGAGCAGCGCGGCCTCAGCCGCGAACAAGCCGAGGCCCGGTTGGCTTCCCAGGTGTCTGATGCCGCCCGCGCGGCCGTGGCGGACGTGGTCTTGGACGGCGGCGGCTCGGTGGATGACCTGGCGCGGCAAGTGGATGAGCTGGTGTTACCGCTGCTGGAGGCCCGGGCGGCCTGAGCGGGCGGGTGTGATTCGCCAGGCGGCCCGGGGAATACCAGGCCTGCGCCCGGTGTTGCACCCTACGTGAGCGTGATTGACCATTTGGTGTTGGCTAGCCTGGAACAAGCGACGGCCAACCATATTGCACTTGGCCGGGACGTCCTAGGCGCTGGCATCTGCCTGGCGCTGGCTGGCCTGGCCCTGCTGGGCCTGCTGGTGCTGGAACGCTACCGCGCCCAACAAGACCGCGACGACGCCTAGACGGCGCGGGCCGGGCCAGCCGGCCTGGCCCTAAACCCCTCCCACGAAAAGCCGGGGCGGGTCCCGCCAGAACTAATCTGGCGGGCCCGCCCCGGAGCGTCGTTGGGTGGAGTCAGCTCTTAGTTGCGGCCCACCTGGACGTTGGATTCGGCTTCCTGTTCCTTGAACAGGTTGAAGCGCGGCAGGAACTTGTCCCAGTCGATGGCGTGGGCGTCGATCTCAGGTCCGTCGATGCAGGCGTGCTTGCGCACCAGCTTGCCTTCTACCAGCACCGGGACCATGCAGGCGCCGCACATGCCGGTGGCGTCCACCATGATGGCGTTGAGCGAGGCCACCGTGGGCACCTCGAACGGCCGCGTTTGGTCGGCCACCGCCCGCATCATGACGGAGGGGCCAATCGTCACCACTTCGCCGATCGGCCGGCCGGAACCAGCCTTGGCCGCCTCCAGCATGGGCTGCAGGGGAGTGGTGACAAAGCCCTTCACGCCGTACGAGCCGTCGTTGGTGGCGTAGACGACGTCCAGCAGGTCGCCATATTCGGCCTGCAGCGCCGGCACCCGCTCGCCCTCACCAGTCCAGAACATCAGGTCCTTGGCCCTAAAGCCGGCAATCAGGGTGACGTGGTTGCCCAGCCGCAGGTGTTCGCGCATGATCGGGTAGACGGGCGGCAGCCCCAGGCCGCCGGCCGTGAAGACTACCGTCTCGCCCGCCTCGTAGCGTTGCAGGTGGGAGGGCCGGCCCAGCGGCCCGGCGATACCGGCCA
>JAISTN010000218.1 GCA_031272565.1 Bifidobacteriaceae bacterium | reverse complement strand
TGGTGGCTGGTGGCTGGGGGTGCCTTTGGGCCTGGGGAAAAGTGGCCAGCGACCAGGTCTGAGCCCTACCGGCGGCGGTTGGGGTAGGCGGGTGCGACTCGCTAGAGGTTGACGCAGTCGCAGTAGTCGTCGTAGCCCCAGGCACAGGAGGCGCCGGCGTTGGCCAGCTCGGCGGCGCTGAGCGGTGGGGTGTAGGGGCAGCGGTTGGCCGCCGCCGGGCTGGGGCTTGACCCGCCGGTGTCGCCACCGCCGCCATCGCCGCCATCGCCGCCGGGGGTGGTGGCCGCGGCCGGCGCCGGGGCCTGGGCCGCCTGCGCCGCCGCGGCCGTGGGGAACTCGCACAAGAACGCCATCGGGTCACTGTTGGTGTTCTGGCCAAAGTCGCCGTCGTTCCAGGTCCCGTCCGCGAACTGCCAGTAGAACATGGCGTAGCCCTCGGCGCCGCCTTCGTTGTTCGGTTCGCCCTCGTGCCAGTTGGTGTAGGCCGCATCGCCCTCCGGCCGCAGCCACTCCCAGGCGCCTCCGGCCGCCAGGCGGTAGCCAAAGTAGGCGCTGTCGAAACCCTGGGCTGTCAGGTAGGAGTAGGCGGCGGCGTTCTCCGCCTCGGACGAGATGGTTGCCAGGTAGCCGCCCTGCGCGGTGCAGTGGGCGGCGGCGTCGTCAAAGCTGGACACGCCATCGAACACCCGGTAGTAGGACGACGCCGTGTTGGCGACCGCCGAAGGCTCGCCGGAAGGCTCGGTGGCCGCCGGGGCGCCACCGGGCAACGGCTTGATCCCAATGATCTCCGCACCGGGGGTCATGACCGCGAAGCCGTTGCCCACCATTTGGCTTAGGGCCCAGTCGAAGGTGCCGCCCTGGGTTTCTTCCATTGACGTTTCGACCGTCCAGGCCACCTGGCCGGTCCGGATGTCGAAGGCCGTGGCCAGCGATGAAGACTCGCTCGTGTTCGTTTCCACCACCAAGGTCCATTCGTCCAGGAAACTGATTGCGGGCCAGTACAGGCCCGACGAATGGAATGGCACCGTGGTCTCCCAGGCCACCTCACCGGTCATGGGCAGAGCTGCGACGTTACCCTCAATATCGACTACTGCCAGGTAGCCCCCGCCATTCCAGGCACCATAGACATATTGCTGGTCCAGGCCGGTCCGGACGGTCCACTCGGTGGCGCCCGTGGCCGGGTCAAGCCCTTCGAAAACGCCAGCTTCATTCCCCAGCACCAAGACCAGGTCATCCGGGTGTGGGCTGTCCCAGAACGACACCAACGACTGCGTCAAGGTCACCACCTTGATGCCGGCCGCTTCATTGACCGCCACACCAGCACCTGCCGAGGTATCGGTGTAGTAAACCAGCGGCCCTGGATAGGCTTGCTTGTCGAGTGCGTCATCACTAGGTGCAATCTCGCCCGTCTGGGCATTGAAGACCTGGCTGGCCTGGTAGGGGCTGCCAACAAGCACGCCAGGGGCCTCATCCGTCACCGACGGAATGTCGCCAAGGCCCCCAGGGCCCGTGAAGGAACTGGTCCACTTGACCTGATCCCCGGCCGTGAACAGAGCCGCCGTCCAGGTAGATTCCTCGCCGCCCCAACAAGGGCTACCGACATAGACCAAGATGCCGACCTGGTGAACCGTGGCATCGCACAGTTCGTCGCCCAGCGACTGGTAGTCAAAGTGGGCGGTGACCACGCCGCGGACCGGGTCGAACAGCAGCGGTTCGGTCTCCCAGGTGTCAGGGTCGGTCAGTTCGTAGCACAGCAGTTGGCCCCGGTATTGGGCGGCGTCGCAGTGGGACAAGCCTAGGTCTTGGGCCTCCCACAAGACTTCGCCGCTGGCCAGGTCCAGGCCGGCCTCCAGGTTCCCGCTGTTGAAGGCCAGCACCACGTCCCCGGCCACCAGGGCCGTGTACCCGTAGTCCGTATCGCGGGCATACGTCCAGACAATCTCGTAGCCGTTGGCATAGGTGGCGGCCGGCTGCGCGGAGGGTTCAGGTTCAGGGGTGGCGGCCGGCGTGGCCGATGGCGTCTGGGTGGCCGATGGCGTGGGCGATGGGCTGGGGGTGGGCGTCTGGGAGACCGCCGCCACCGGGGCAGGGTTGTCCCGCAGGTGTTTGACGGCCACGGCGCCACCGACGCCGGCCCCGCCGGCCGCGATGGCGGCGGCGGCCACGATGGCGCCAACCTTGTGCGTTGCCAGGAAGCCCGCGCCCACCTTGGCGCTGGCCGCGGAGATGGTGCCGCTGACGGCCGTGGTGCTAGCTGTGGTGCCGGCCGCGGCCGTGCCGGTGGTGGCCGCGCCACCCATCCAGGCGGAGCCGGCCGTGGCGCTGCCGGCTGTTGTCCCGGCTGCGCCGGCCGTGGCGCCGGCGGTTCCGCCGGCGGTGGTCCCGGCCGCGCCCAGGCCAGTATTGAGGATGCCGGCCCCAGTGGTGTTCATGATGCCGGCCCCAGCCGCGCTGCCCGCCGTGCCGGCGGTCGCGGCCGTGTTGACAATCCCGGCCCCGGCGGCGGCAGTCCCGGCCGCCGCGGTGGTGCCGGCCGCCGCCCCGGCGGAACCCCCCGCGCTTAGAGCCGCCGCGCTGAGGCCTGCCGCGCCGGTGGCGCCACCGGCCGCCCCCGCCCCCAAGGCCGCCGCACTGGCACCGGCGGCACCAGAAGCTGTGGCGGCACCAGAAGCCGCCTGGAAGCCGGCGGCGGCCACAC
>JAISTN010000148.1 GCA_031272565.1 Bifidobacteriaceae bacterium | reverse complement strand
GGTGGTGGCATCGGGTACCGCCGGGCCGTCCGGCGTTTCGATGGCGCACTCGCCGGCGCACCATTCGGTGCTGAACACCAGCCAAGTCTGCGCCTGGTAGGTCTGGACAAAGAAGTCCCCCACGGCGCAAGCCGGCGACCCGGCCGGGCAGGTGACGGTCCAGTCCTTGACCTGGGCATCGGCGTTGATCGCGTCCCTGGCCGCCTCAGCCGCATCTTTCAGCGCTGCCCTGGCCGTCCGAATGGCGGCGGCATCGGCTGGTTGAGCACTGGCCGGACTGAAACTGGCGTAGAAGTCAGTCCATGGCTCGTCGCTTGAGGCCGGTACCGTCAACTCGACGTGCCAGCCGCTCAAGGTGTCCCAGCCGCAACGCCCGGTACAGGCCGCAGCCTGCGGGTGGGACTGGTCGCCGGCATCTAAGAACCACTGCGTCTCGGTCTCCTCGATGCCCAGTTCACCGGCCACCAGCCAGTAGATGGTGTAGGGGACCTCCGAAGGGCTGTAATCAGCGCTGCTGGTGGCCAAGACCTGGCCGCCAGTGCAGTCTGCCTGGTCCGGTTGGCACACACCTTCGGCTGGCGCGCTGATGGTCAGCTTGCCGCCGTCCAGGCTGGCGAACTGGTCAACGACGGAACAGTCTTCATGGCCAGGCGCACAGCCCAACTGCTGCTGGGTGACCGCCAACTGCAACTCGGCCGCGGCATCGTTGCCTGCGCTGCTTGGATCGGCTTTCAGAGCATCAAGAGCGCTCTGCAACTCGGCCGCGCCCCCCGCTGCTTCAGCGCTGCCGGTGCTGACTGGGCTGGCGGAGGTGGTGCTGCCGCCGCTAACGCCGCCGCCACCGGCATCATCCGCCTTGTCCGAACAACCGGCCAGGGCCAACAGGCCCGCCAGTACCAGTGCAACCACGGGGAAACGCGAGTGGGGCTTCACGCGAAACAGCCTATAGCGTGGTGCGGGCTAACGCCACGGCGGGGCGGCCCGGTAACCGGACCGCCCCGCCGTCTTGGTCAGGTGTGACCAACAGCTAGCTAGCTCATTGGTTCACCACAACATGGTTGGAGTACTTCACCGCCGGGCTGTCCACGCCCTCCTTGGTGACGGACACCTTGGCGACCAGGTCCTGGCCGGCATCGGCCGCCGTCACCTCATAGGTGGTGCCGGTGGCGCCCTTGATCATCGCCGTGCCCCGGTACCAGTTGTAGGTCACGGTCGCATCGGTCGCCTCCAGGGTCACGTTCAGCGTCAACGTGGAGCCCACCTCGGCCAGGCCGGTCAGGTAGGCGGCGGAGGCCCCCAGGACTTGCAGGTGGTTGGAGTACTTCGCCGCGCTGGTCACCCCGCCGGCCGAAACGATCGCCTTGGCGGAAATGTCCGCCCCGGCATCGGCGGCCTGCAAGGTGTAGGTGGCGGACTGAGCGCCGCTAATCGCCGAAGAGCCCCGGTACCACTGGTAGGCCACCGTGGCGGTAGCCGGCAGGTAGGTGGCCGTGGCCGTCAGGGTGTTACCGGGCGAGGCGGTGCCGGCAATCGTCAAGGCCGTCAGGCCTAGCACCTCAACGTGGTTCGAGTACTTCGTCACGCTGTCGCCGTTCTTGGCGGCCGTCACCTTCACCACCAGGTCACGGCCGGCATCGGAGGCGGTGAGCTGGTAGGTGGCGCCAGTGGCCGCGGAGATCACAGACGAACCCCGGTACCAGACATAACTCAGGATCGCGTCCGCCGGGGTTGCCGGCGCCGTCACGGTCACGGTCACACCCGGCGCCGCCTGGCCCATGGTGGACGCCGTGACGGTGCCCAGCGCCAGCGGCCCGGCCGCACCCACCACCAGCGTCACGCTGGTGGCGGAAGCCGCCACCTCGGCGTTGCCGCTGTATTCCACCGCGATGGTGTGGGTCCCGGCCGGCAGGTCAGACACGTCCAGCGTGGCGCTGCCGTTGGCGGCCACGGCGACGGCACCAATCACGTTGCCGGCATCCTTGAAGGTCACCATGCCGGTGGGCGCCGGCGCGCCGGAAGCCAGCACCACCACGGTGGCGCTGATCTTGGCCGTCGCCCCCACCGTCACCGTGCTGGGCGAAACGTAGGCGATCACACGGCTGTCATAATCCGCCGGCTGTTCGCCGCACGGGTCACCCGGGTCCTCGATCGGGTCGGCCATTGGCAGCACCGTGCCGTCATCGAGCACCACCGCGTCGTCTTCCCGCACCTTCAGCACACCGAAGGCTTCTGCCGTGGTGGCGTTGGCCACTACGGAAGCCGTCACCTTGTAGTCGGTGGTGGCGGTGGAGGCCTTCAGCCGGTTGCCGTCCAGCGGCACGGCCACGGCCACGCAGGTCTTGCCCGGCTTGATGGTGAACGGCACCGACTGGTTGGCCACGGCCGCCCCGGTGGTGGTTGAACCGATCGCTTCGAAGTAGCCGGTCACCGGCAGGTCGGTGGCCCGGTTCAGCCTGATCGGCAGCAGCGCCGTGCCCGGGGCGTTGCCTTCGTTGACATAGGTCGAACCCATGGTCAAGGACGGCAACGTGGTGGGCAGCGAGGCGGCGCCCACGCCGGAATCGACAAACGCCAGGTCGGACAGGTAGACCCCGCCGCTGGCCGCCACCGGCGTGAAGTCGATCCGCGCCAGTTTGGTCAGGTCAACGCCGGTGAAGGCCGTGGCCGGAATTCGCACTTGGCGCAGAATCACCTTGTTCAGGTTGGTGGTGCCACCGGGTGCGGTTTCGCCTTCCGGCACCACCACGAACGGCAGCGGGTTGACCGCGCTGGAGTAGGTGGACACCGTCACCGTCGCCTTGGCGCCGGTCTTGTCGATCAGGGTCACTTTGATGTCCTGGGTGGTGGTGGAACCCTCATTGGGCGCCATCCGGAAGCTCAGGGCTTCCCGCCCGGAAACATCGGCGGCCGAGGCCGGCACGTCGACTTTCAAGGAAGCGGTCGCCGCCGTCCAGGTGTACTTCAGCATGGGCGTGGCCGGAGCCGAGGGCGCGAACCGCATCTGCGCCCAGTGCGGCGCCTGGGCGGAGGTCAGCGTGGAGGCGCAAACCGGCTTCTGGTAGGGCGCCGGGGCGTTCGCCATCGAGGCGCAGAAGGTGGCCACGGAACTGGCGGAGGCCCGCACCGAGGTGGTGGCTTCCTCAAACGTCTGGATGTCGGTGGTGTCGGAGGCGGGCTGGCTGGCGGTGGTGATGTACTGCCCGCCGAAGGCCTGGACCGAAGCCGGGATGGCGCCGGAGCCGTCAAACATCGGCAGGTAGGCGTCTTCGCCGCCCATGGTCAGCCGGAACCAGGCGGTGATCAGCGTGGTGCCCAGGTAGTACTGGTCGTCAGCCGAAAGCCGCGTGGTGGTTTCGGCCACCGATTCGGCGGTGCCGCAAACGGGGTTGCGCCCGTTGGAGGAGGTGGCGGAACCCCAGTCGTCACTGGTCGAATAGGCGTACTTACCCGGCGTCCAGACGGTGTTGTAGAAGTTGTGGTTGGTGCCCAGCGTCAGCACGGCCGAGCGCAACACGTCGTCGCCAAAGGCGTGGCGCGAATCGTCGATGAAGTGTTGGCCTTGCAGGTTGGTGACGTCGCCGTCGCAGTACGGCAGGATCGTCATCAGCGGCACCTCGGGCAGTGTCAGGCGCCCAAAGTCGACCGGCGCCAGCGGCAGCACAGAGGTGATGTTGTAGGGCTCGTCCAGCGACTGGTTGATCAGGGCTGCCCGGACCACGCCGTCGCCGCCTCGCGAGTGGCCCATCAGGCCCACGTTGCTGAAGTCCAGTTTGCCGGTCAGGGCCGTGCCCAACTGCTCCACCGAGCCGGCGTTGGCCTCCGCCAGGTAGTCCAGGTGGTCAATCACCAGTTGGCCGCGGGCGGTCGCGCCATAATCGGGCGCCAACTGGTTGTCGTTCGAGTTGATCGCGTTGGCGGAGATCGAAACCACGGTGTAGCCCAGTTTGGCCAGCGCCGTGGCCGGGCCTTCATAGCCCAGGTAGGACGGGATTTCGACTTGGGTCGCCGTGCAGGGGTAGCGCAGCGGGTTGGACGGTGTCCCGGAACAAGAAGTGTGCCGGCCGTGCAGGAAGATGATCAGCGGGCTGGTGCCGGTCTTGCCCACCGGCAAGTAGACCCGGCCGCGGAATTCGCCTTTGACGCCGCCAATGTCCCGCAGGTCGACAGCTTGGGTGCCAAAGTCGTAGTCCAGTGTGGCCACGGAGTAGCCGGAACTGGGCACGGCTTCCGGCACGGCGGGCGCCGCGTCCAGGGCGGCGGCGGTCAGGTCGGCCTCACTGGCTTCTTCAACGGCCGCGGGGTCGGTTACCAGGGCGTCCAAGGTGGGTGTGGTTGGGCCCACCAGGTTGCCTTCGGAGTCTTCGGCGTCGCCGTCGAAACCCCAGGTGATGGTGGCGGCGGTGGCCACGGCGTCATCCGTGGTGGTCAGGGACAGGGACAGCCCGTCGGTGCCTTCGGTGGCGGCTCCGATCAGTTCGCCGTCGGCGTAGAGCACGGGGATGGCGGAGCGGATGGGCAGGGGCTCATCCAGCAGCAAAGTGACGTAGTAGCCACCGGCGGCGCGGGTGACCAGCCAGTCATCGCCGCTGGTGACAACGGCGCCGTTGGGGTCGGGTGCGCTGGAAGCGGCGGTGGGCACGGCCACCGCCGCCAGGGCGGCGACCGCTACCAGGGTGAGGGTTCGCCTGGCCAGGCGATGGCCCCGGCGAGAGGGTTGGGGTGAACGCAGCATCAAGATGTCTCCTTCAATTGGTGGGCTAGGGGCCGGCCTGTCTTGGTCAGAGGGTGCCGCGCTCGGGTCCGGTGCCCCGGTCTTCCAAAAGCTAGACCGGTGTATTGCCCCCCTGGCCCCTGGTCCCCGTTAGGAAACCGCTTTCTTACCCACCTTTTACGCAGCCCCAAGGGCGGAAACAAGCGGGAATCAACTCCGATTCCATCCCGTCACGCTTGCCTCGCCCCGCCCGGCCCACCGGCCAGGGACACCCGCTCTCCATTCGCCCCCGGGTCGGCCCGGGGGAGTGCACCCCACACGGCGGCCACCTTTCTGGCCCTGAATCACCCGGCGGCGGCCACCCGACCGGCCAACTGCGAGATTTTGGGGACTTGTGTACGGGCAGTGCCCGATGTCGCCCGCAAACTGGCAGCCGGCCGGCACCTGGCGGCGCGGCCGACATCGGCGGCAAGCCCCTGACCTGCACAAACGCTACTGATGGCGAAAGCCACTCCTCGCCCCTGGGCCGCCACCCGACCGGTACCCGTACACAAGTCCCCAAAAACTCGCCGTTGCCCCCCGCCCCGCCGCCCCGTTGACCGGGGTCACCCCTCCGGGTTCACACCCGGTGGCCCTTGTGTCATGTCTGCCGCGTTGTCCGCCGTGCCTGGCTCTTAGTTTGTCAATGGTCGGTTGAACACTGGGTGGCATGCCATGAGAACCACTGATCGTCCTAAGGAGTCCGTCATGCGCCGAGGCCAGGCCAGCCGGGAACCCAGACCTGAAGTCCCTGCGCGGCCACCAACCGGACATCTGGGCGTAGTCACCGCCACCTTGATGCCACTAGGCTGGCGGCATGCCGATCCCCATCAACCGCGGCGGACCCTTATTCAATCCCCCCGGTATCACCTGGAACCCCGTTAGCCCCAAACTGGCCACCGCCAGGCTGATTGTGCTGGCCATCTGCTTCGGGCCGTTCATCGTGGCCGGCGTGGTGGCGGCCCTGGCCACCGGCATCGGCTGGATCTACCTGCCCACCGCCCTGCTACTGGTCATCGCCCTGTGGCTGGCCTGGCTGATTGTGCGCGGCGTCAAAGCCACCGGCTACGCCGAACAAGCCGATGACCTGCTGATCCGCGGCGGCATCATGTTCCTGCGGCTCAGCCTGGTGCCCTATGGACGTTTGCAGTTTGTCGACGTCACCATGGGCCCCCTGGACCGAGCACTCAAGCTAGCCAAGGTCACCATGCGGACCGCCGCCGCCGGCTTGACGGTGACAGTACCTGGCCTGCCGCCGGAAGAGGCCGCCCACCTGCGTGACCAACTGGCCTCGCTGGGCCAAGTCCAACAGGCCGGCCTATGAGCCTCCCACCGGCCCCCCCTGTCGCGGCGCCCCAAGACAGCTTCGCCACCCCCGCGGACGAAGGCTGGCGCCGCCTGCACCCCGCCACTCCCCTGGTCAAGGGCTGGATCGCCTTTGTGGCCTTCCTTGTGGTGGTCGCCAGCCAAGCCGTCGACGCTTTGATCCCGGATGGCGGCAGCGGCAACGACGACAACCCGCTGAACCACATGTTTGACTACATCGGCTGGATCTTGCTGGGCGCCGGCGCGCTGCTGGTGCTCCTGGTGGCCTACACCTACTTCTACTGGCGCTTTGCCCGCTACCGCCTGGACGCGGAGGCCTTCCACCTCAACACCGGCGTCATTTTCCGCCAGCGCCGCTCGCTGCGGCTGGACCGCCTGGAAGCTGTCGACACCGTACGCCCCTTGGTGGCCCGCCTGGTGGGGCTGGCCCAACTGAAACTGCAATCCGCCGGCGGCTCCGGTTCCGGCGTCAACCTGGCCTTCATCAAGGCCAGCGAGGCGGCTGAACTGCGCGCCGAACTGCTAGAGGGTGCCAGCCGGGCCAAACGCCAGGCAACGCAAGCCGCCGCGGCCACCACCTTGCCCGCCCCGCTTGGCGCCGCGCCCGCCAAGGCCGTCCCGGGCCTGGGCGAACTGCTGCATGAAGAGGACGCCGTCGCCGATGGCCCGCCGTTGGTGGTGGTGGGCCCAGACCGCATCCTGGTATCCATGGCGCTGACCTTCACCACCTGGTGGGTGGTGTTAGGGCTGATCGCCCTGGTGGCAATTGGCATCGCGCTGAAGCAACCCGAAATCGCCTTCATGATGATTCCGGGCCTGCTGGGCGTCTTCCAGTTCTTCTGGCAGCGCGTGGCCGGCGAATGGGCGTTCACCGTCACCCCCACCGGCAAGGGTCTCAAACTGTCTCACGGTCTGTTCACCACGGTGATCCAGAACGTGCCGCCGGACCGCATCCAGGCCATCCAGATCAGCCAGACCATGCTGTGGCGGTCCAAGAACTGGTGGCGCGTCACCATGAACGTGGCCGGCTACGGGGCGGACAACCCCAACCAGGTCCGCCAACAGGTGCTGGCGCCGGTGGTGACCGAACAGGAAGTCCAGGCCATCTTGTGGGCGGTGCTGCCCCAGTTGGCCGGCCCCGCAGCCTGGCCGTTGATCACCGGCGCCATGTCGGGCCAGGGCGAAACCCCAGGCTTCATTGTGGCGCCCCGCCAGGCCAAGGTGCTGGACCCGTTGGTGTGGCGCCGCCGCGGCTTTGCCGCCATTCCTGAGGCC
>JAISTN010000254.1 GCA_031272565.1 Bifidobacteriaceae bacterium | reverse complement strand
CGTCCTCATGGCGGCCAAGCTGGATGTGGCCAAACTCGCTGTTGGGCCACAGCTTGCCGCCCGTGATCAAGGCCGAGCCGATGCCCGTGCCCAGCGTGAACACGCCCACCGTGCCGGTGTGGCCCTTGGCAGCGCCGTACATGACTTCCGCGTAGCCGGCGGCATCGGCGTCGTTCACCACCGTGCACCGGCGGCCGGTGCCGGCCTGCACCAACTCGCCCAGGTTGGCGCCCTCCCAAGACTTGTCCAGGTTGGCAATCCAGGGGATCACACCATCGCGGATGGGCGCCGGGAAGGCCACCCCCACCGGGACATCCGGGGCCAGGCCAAAGTGCGCCAACAGTTCGCCGATCACCCCCACCACGGCCTGTGGCGTGGAGGGTTGGGGGGTCAAAATCTTGAAGCGTTCGCCGGCCAGTTCGCCGGTCTTCAACTTGACGGGGGCACCCTTAATGCCCGAACCGCCGATGTCGACACCGAAGGCGATTTTCATGCTTCGATCATGCCATAGGCCCGGGGCGCAGTTCGTGGACGAACAGCCCGCTCAGCAGCTTGGGTTCAAACCAGGTCGACTTGGGCGGCATGATCTCGCCCGCGTCCGCCACCGCCAGCAGGTCCGCCATCGACACCGGGTAGAGCGTGAAGGCGGCGCCCTGGCCGGCCGCGTCAACCCGGCGGGCTAGTTCGCCAGGGCCGCGGATGCCGCCCACAAAGTCGATCCGGTGATCGGTTCTTGGGTCGTCGATGCCCAACAGGTAGCTCAGCAGGTTGTCCTGCAACACCACCGCGTCGAGCGAATCGACCGGGTCGTCATCGTCAACAAACTCTGGGCGGGCCCGCAACACGTACCAGGTTCCGTCCAGGTAGCAGCCAAAGTCGTGTTTGCGGCTGGGCCGGTAGGGGCTGTGCGGGGCCGGCTCGATGGCGAACCGCTCGGCCGCGTCGCGCAGCAGGTGGTGGGGCGTCAGGCCATTCAGGTCCGCCACCACCCGGTTGTAATCCATGATCCGCAACTGGTCGGCCGGGAAGACCACGGCCAGGAAGAAGTTGAACTCGGCCTCTGGGTCAAAGTCGGGTTGGGCCTCGCGGCGGGCCTTGGCCACCCGGACGGCGGAGGCGCAGCGGTGGTGGCCGTCGGCAATGTAGAGGGCGTCCAGGGAGCCAAACAGGGCCTCGATCTGGTCCACTGCGGCCGGGTCATGGACCCGGTAGACGGTGTGCCGCACCCCGCCGGCGGCCTCGAAATCGAACAGTGGCGGGTGCAAGGCAGACCAGTCCGCCACCAGGCGGTCCAACGCCGCCAGCGGCTTCATCGCCAGGAAGATCGGCCCAGTGTTGGCATCCAGCGTGTCGACGTGGCGCACCCGGTCTTCTTCCTTGTCGGCCCGGGTCAATTCGTGCTTCTTGATGGCGCCGTCCAAGTAATCGTCCACCCCGGCGCAACCGACCACGCCGGTTTGGCTGTGGCCGTCCGCGGTTAGGCGGTAAAGGAAATAGCAGCGGTCTGGGTCGTGCACCAGCAGGCCGCGGTCGATCAGCCCGGCCAGGTTGGCCCTGGCCTGGGCGTAGACGGCGTCATCGTACGGATTGATGGCCGGGTCCAGGTCAATCTCTGCCTTGTCGACGTGCAGGAACGAATCGGGGTTGCCCACCACCATCTGGCGGGCCTCCGCCGTGGTCATGACGTCATACGGCAGCGCCGCCACGCGGGCTGCCACCTCGGAATCGCGGGGCCGGATGGCCCGGAAGGGGCGGAACCTCACGCTTCGACAACCGATCCCTTGGGTACCACGGTGACGCCGCCGGCCGTGACTTCGAAACCGCGCTGGCGGTCCAGGTCATGGTTGACGCCAACGGTGGCGTGTTCTTTCACGACCACGTTCTTGTCCAAGATCGCCTTGTGGATTTCGGTGTGGCGGCCGATGTCGCAACTGTCCAGCACCACCGATTCGCTGACCTGGGCCCAGGAATGCAGGTGCACGTCAGGTGAGATGATGGAACTGTAGATGGTGGCGCCGGAGCAGATCACGCCGGGTGACACCAGCGAACGCGAGGCGTGGCCCAAGCGGCCCGGTTCGGCGTGTGTGAACTTGGCCGGGGGCAGGCCGGAAGGGCCCCCGTAGAGCTGCCAGGCCCGGTTGTACAAGTTGAACACCGGCACGGTCGAAATCAGGTCCATGTGGGCGTCGAAGTAAACATCCAGGGTGCCGACATCGCGCCAGTAGGCCCGGTCGCGGTCGGTGGCGCCGGGCACTTCGTTGTCCCGGAAGTCATAGAAGCCGGCCTCGCCCCGGCCAACAAAGTAGGGCACTATATCGCCGCCCATGTCGTGGCGGCTGGTGACCCTTTCGGCGTCCTTTTGGACGGCGTCGATCAGGGCGCTGGCGGTGAAGACATAGTTGCCCATCGAGGCCAGCACGGCGGAAGGGTCATCGGCCAGGCCGGTGGCGTCCTTGGGCTTTTCGCGGAAGGCCTTGATCAGGCCGGGCTTGTCCGGGTCCGCTTCGATGATGCCGAATTGGTCCGCCAGGGCCAACGGCTGGCGGATGCCGGCTACGGTGATGGCAGCGCCCGTCTTGAGGTGCTGGTTGACCATCTGGCTGAAGTCCATGCGGTAGACGTGGTCGGCACCGACCACCACCACGATGTCTGGCCGGTCGTCATCGAGCAGGTTGAGGGACTGGTAGATGGCGTCAGCCGAACCGAGAAACCAGTTCTTGCCTTTGCGCTGCTGGGCCGGCACGGGGGCGACATAGTGGTGCAGCATGGGCGACAGCCGCCAGGTGGCGGCGATGTGGCGGTCCAGGGAGTGGGACTTGTATTGGGTCAAGACGACGATTTGCCGGTAGCCCGAGTTCACCAGGTTGGACAGGGGGAAGTCGATCAGCCGGTAGATGCCGCCAAAGGGCACGGCGGGCTTGGCCCGGTCACGGGTCAGGGGCATCAGGCGTTTGCCCTCGCCACCAGCCAGAACGATCGATAGTACTTTGGGTGCGGCCATATCCGGACTTTACCAAGACCAGACCAAAGCCGGTAGGGCCAGAGTGCCCAGGCTGGGGACTGGCGGGTGTGCGTTGGCGCGGCCCGCCGGCGCCGCCCACGGGGGTGGCCGGGCGCGACTAGGCTGGCACCATGGCTGCTGAGCAACTTGCCCCAGGTTCTTTCCGTGTCGATCTGCTGACCCGCGAATACCCGCCCCACATCTATGGCGGGGCCGGCGTCCATGTCGAGGAACTGTCGAAGGTGTTGCGCCAGCACCTCGATGTGCGGGTGCACTGTTTTGATGGGCCGCGCACCGAACCGGGCGTGGTGGGCTACACCTCGCCTCCGGTGGCAGAGTTTGGCAACCCGGCCCTGGTGACGTTCGATGTCGACCTGCGGATGGCGGCCGGCACGGCCGGCACCGACTTGGTCCACTCCCACACCTGGTACGCCAATCTGGGCGGCCACCTGGCCTCGCTGCTGCACGGCGTGCCGCACGTGCTGTCCGCTCATTCGCTGGAACCGCTGCGGCCCTGGAAGGCCGAACAGCTTGGGGGCGGCTACCAGTTGTCCAGTTGGGCGGAGAAGACGGCCTATGAGGCGGCGGCCGGCATCATTGCGGTTTCGGCCGGCATGCGCCAGGACATTTTGCGGGCTTACCCGGCGGTGGATCCGGCCAAGGTCCACGTGGTGCACAACGGTATCGACTTGGACAAGTGGCGGCCCATCCGGGGCCAGGCGGCGGCCGATGTCGCCCGCGGCTACGGCATTGACCCGGACCAGCCCACGATTGTGTTTGTGGGGCGGATCACGCGGCAAAAGGGCCTGCCGTACTTCCTGCGGGCCCTGCGCCAAGTTGACCCGGCGGCGCAGGTGGTGTTGTGCGCCGGTGCCCCGGACACGCCGGAGATCGCGGCCGAGGTGCGCGGCCTGGTGGCTGAGCTGCAACGCAGCCGGGGCGGCGTCACCTGGATCGAAGAGATGCTGCCGCAACCGCAGTTGAACGCCATCTTGTCCAGCGCCTCCGTCTTTGCCTGTCCGTCGATTTATGAACCGCTGGGGATTGTCAACCTGGAGGCGATGGCGGCCGGCATCCCGGTGGTGGCGACGGCCACGGGCGGCATCCCGGAGGTGGTGGACGATGGCGTGACCGGTTGGCTGGTGCCGATCGAACAGGTCCAGGACGGCTCCGGTACGCCGTTGGACGCGGACAAGTTTGTGGGCGACTTGGCGGCGGCCTTCAACCAGGCCTTGAGCGACCCGGCGCGGCTGACCCGGTTTGGGGCGGCGGCCCGGGAGCGGGCCGTGACGAACTTTTCATGGGACGCGATTGGGCTGAAGACGGTTGACGTCTACCGGCGGGTGCTGGGTGGCTGACCCAAAGACCGCGCAGGAGGTGTTGCGCCTGGCGGATGTCTGGTTGCGGCGCGGTCCCAACCAGATCCTGCGCGGGGTCAACCTGGCGGTGGCGGAGGGCCAGCATTGGGTCATCCTGGGGCCCAACGGGGCCGGCAAGACAACCCTGTTGCAGATCGCCGCCGCCCGCCTGCATCCCACCAGCGGGGAGGCCTGGGTGCTGGGGGAGAAGCTGGGCCGGGTCGATGTCTTCCAGTTGCGGCCGCGGATTGGCTTTGCCAGTGCCGCCCTGGCCGGGCGCATTCCGGGGGCGGAGTTGGTGCGGGACGTGGTGCTGACGGGCGCCTATGGCCAGACCGGTCGCTGGCGGGAGCGCTATGCGGCGGCCGATGCCGACCGGGCCGGGGCGCTGCTGGCGGCCTTTGGCGTGGCCGGCCTGGCCGGCCGGGCTTTTGGCACCCTGTCGGAAGGGGAACGCAAACGGGTCCAGATTGCGCGGGCCTTGATGTCGGACCCTGAGTTGTTGCTGCTCGATGAGCCGTCCGCCGGGCTGGACCTGGGCGGGCGGGAGGAGTTGGTGGCCGCCTTGGCCGAGCTGGCGGGCGGCCGGGCGGCGCCCGTCATGGTGCTGGTGACGCACCATTTGGAGGACATCCCGCCGGGTTTCACGCACGCCGCCTTGATGCGGGACGGCCAGGTGACGGGGGCGGGGCCGGCCGGCTCGGTCCTGACCGCCGCGGGGCTGAGCCAGGCCTTTGGGCTGGACTTGGTGGTCACCAAGCTGGGGGAGCGGTGGGTGGCCACGGGTGGTCAGACGGCGTGACGCGCCCAGCCGGGTGGAATACGCGCTAGGTCAGGACGGTTATAATTCCGTGGAATCCGTGCGCGTCAAGACACCACCACCCAGCTCCAGTATGGCAGTGGTGTGTGCGTAACCGAAGGAGAGCATTGGTGGGAAAGGCTCAGCAAG
>JAISTN010000252.1 GCA_031272565.1 Bifidobacteriaceae bacterium | reverse complement strand
AGAACCGCAGGGTTCGGTGGCCGGGTCCCCGGCGGCGGGCAGCAGTGTGGGGCAGGCTCCCCCAGAGCCCGTCACCGTGCCCGATGCCGCCCCAACGCCCGATGCCGCGGTGGTGCCCGGGACCGCGGTGGCGCCCGATGCCGTCCCCGTGGCTGGGCAGCCTCAGCCGGTGCCCTGGCCCATGCCGCCGGCCGGCTATCCCTACTATCCACCGCCTTACGGCGCCTACCCCTCGCCGGGTCAAACCTTCCCGGACCAACCGAGTCAGCCAGGGCAGCCGGGCCAGGTGGCGCCCGGTGAAGGAGGCCAGGTCCCACCGCTCCCACCGGGCTATCCCCCGCCCTGGTACCCCTACTACCCGCCCTACGGCCAACTGCCGCCGGGGGTGGATCCCAACGGCGCGGCCCCAGGAGGCCAGAACGCACCGCAGGGCGCACCCAACCAGCCACCGCCGCCGCCGGGCGGCGGCGCCACGCCGCCCAACCCGTTCAGCCGGGCGGCCCGGCGCGAACGGATGGAACAGGAACTCCGAGCCCTGACCGGGCCGCAGCGCGAGGCCCTGATGAAGGTCAACCGGATGGTGGTCTACTTTGGCCTGCTGGCCCTAGGGGCCATGATCACCCTGTCGTTGTCGCTGCCCTGGCCGGCCGTGGGCATGGCCCTGCTGGTGGCGGCCACCGTGGTGGGCATTGTTGCCATCCGGAAAGCCTCCAGTGTGCCCTTGGCCCGCGGCGCGGTGCTGTACCTGGCGCTGGGCCTGGGGCTGGTGGGCATGTTCGCCATCTACGCCTTTGGGCTGATTCTGACCTGGGGCCCGCAGTGGGAATACCAGCGGTGCCTGAACGACGCCCAAACCGTCCAGGGCCAGGATGCCTGCGCGGCGGAGTTCAAGAACTCGACCCAAAACCTGTGGACCGGCCTGCTGGGCCAGTAGCCCCCAAGAGCCCTGATCTGCCCGTGCCGGCGGGGCGGGCGACGTTTAGGCCATTGACACCTCTACTGCGGGGTACCGCACGGCTCCTCGCAGGGGTGCAACCAGGGGGCGTCCTTCTGACCGGCGCTTTCTCCTTACGTCTGGTGACCATGGTAAGGCATTGACGCGAATCCCCTTGCGTGTTACAGTAGAGTAAGGAACGAAACGTAAACGTAAGGAGCAGTCATGGCACTCGCGACGCTGACCTCGAAGGGCCAAGTCACCATCCCGGCGGAGATCCGGCGGGAGCTGGGCCTGACCGAAGGCACCAAGCTGGAGTTCTTCGCCCGGCCTGACAACACCATCGAGGTGATCCCTCGCAAGCTGACCCTGCGGGACTTGTACGGCATTCTGCCGTTCCCCGGCTCCGCCGTGCCCAAGGCCAAGGCTGCAGCACAGCCGCCGGCCGAAGACCTGGACCAGTTGGTGGGGCAGGCCGTGGTTGACCACGACCAAACCGCCGGCGCCTAGGCCGCGGCCATGATAGGGCTCGACACCTCCGTCCTGCTGCGCTACCTGACCCGGGATGATGCCGCCAAGGCGACCCAGGCGGCCGCCCTGTTGGAGTCCCGCAGTCGCCAAGCCCCAGCCTTCATCAGCCTTGTGACTCTGATCCAGGCGGTGTGGGCGCTAGGCACCCCGCGCTACGGCTTTTCGCGGGAGGACATCCTGACAGCCATCGGCACGCTGGCCAGCCTGGACGAACTGAAACTCCAGGAGGCGGAGGCGGTGCGGGCCGCCGTGGCCGCCGCCCGCGCCTCCGGCTGCACCTTCACCCAGGCGCTGGTAGCGGAACTGGGCCAGGCGGCCGGTTGCTGCCACACCGCCACCTTTGATCCCAAAGCCGGCGCCGCCCTGCCGGCCATGCAGAGCATCTGATACCAACCCGCCCCAAGCCAGTCCCGGGTGGCCACCTGGGTCCAGGTCCAAGGTGGCCATTTTCCCGCTCACGAGAGTTCGTCACCCGGGACCCGTCCCCACCTGACGAACCCGGAAGCACGCGGTCGCGGATGACCTTTGGGCAGGTCAGCGGGGGTCGTCACCTGGGACCCGTCCCCACCTGACGAACCCGGAAACTGGCGGTCGCGGATGGCGTTAGTGCAGGTCAGGAGGTGTCGTCACCTGGGATCCGTCCCCAAGTGACGAGCGGCGCTGCGGCGATGGCCACCTGGGACCTGGACCCTGGTGGCCAACCCGGGGCCGGGGACGACTTAGGCGCCGTCGGGTTCGGGGAAGGCCAGGTATTGCTGGATGGTCTGGAGGGTCAACAGGTTGACCCGCCATTCGGCCACCGGGTCGATGTGGTTGCCCTGCACCAGATAGATCCAGATCGATGACACTCCGCCGTCGATGGGCCCCGTGCCCTGTTCGGCCGGCAGGCCGGCCTGCAATTGATCCAACGTGGGCTGGTACACAGGGGCCGGCAGCATGTCGGAATAGTTGGTACTCCAGGCGAAATCGCAGGCGTCACTGGCGTCGCAGACATCCAGCAGCGAATAGATCGCCAGACCGGCGGGTAGGGCCGCCTGGTCCGAATTGAGCACAAACTGCCCGTCCCCAGCCTGGGGCTCAAGGCCCAGCAGCCCCAGCGAGAAGTCCAGGCACAGGGTGAACCAGCCGTACATCGGCTGGCCGCTGATGCTCATCAGGTCGGAGATCAAGTTGTTGGCGGCGTCGAACTCCTTGATCTCAAAGCAGACTGGCGCGGTGTAGTTGGCCAGCGTCTTGGGGTAGAAGGCGTTCTGGCCCTGGAACGGCGAGACGTTCTCGTATTCCTGCCAGTCGCCCAGGGCGGCGCCGTTGGTGTCCACCGGCCGGGCCTCGAAGCGGTAGGCGATGGGCCCGTTCCACCACCAGGCGAAGGCGTAGGTGGTGCAGGCGTCGTCCCAGCATTCACGCCGCACCTCGAAACCCTCCGGGAAGGAGGCGGTGTAGGGGCCGTCAAACGCCGGGGTGGGGCTGGGCAGGTCGGTGGGGCTGGGGCTGGGGGAGGGTTGGGCGGTGTCCGATGTCGCCTGGGACGGTTGGGCGGTGTCGGTGGCCTGAGAGGCGCCGGCGGATTCGGACGGTCCGGCCACCGTGGTGCCCGCGTCTTGGCTGGCAGTGGTCTTGGCGGTGGTTTGGGTGGCGGCCGCCTGGTCGCCCGCCGGGCGGGTGACCAGGCGGACAATGCCGTAGGTTGCGCCTCCCAGCAGGGCCACGGCGGCGGCCACCACCAGCGCCGCCAGGCGGGCCGACTTGGTCTTGGACTGGGTCTGGTACAGGTTCTCGTGGGGGTTGGGGCCGTCGTAGGGGACGGCGCCCCCTGGCCGGTGCGGCGGTGGGGTTGGCAGGATGGGCGGCCGGACCGGCGCCGGTTGGAACTGGCCGGGCGGCTGCGGGCCGCCCGGCGGTTGGCCCGGCGCCTGGCCAAAGGGCGGCTGCGGGCCGCCCGGCGGTTGGCCGTAGGGCTGGGGGGTGGCGATGTGGTTGGCGCCGGGCGGCCGCGGGCCGCCCGGCTGACCCTGGCCCTGGTATTGACCGGGCGCTTGGCCCTGAGCCGGGCCGGGTGCTTGGGCTGGGCCCGGCGTCTGGGCGGGGAACTGGCCGGCCGGTGGCGTAGCGGCGAAGTAGTTGCCTTGGGGCGGCATCGGGCTTGGTGTTTGGCCAGCTATTTGGCCCGGCGTTTGCCCCGCTGGTGTGGGCGGGGCGCCAAACAGGCCGGCCGGTGGCGGCTGA
>JAISTN010000099.1 GCA_031272565.1 Bifidobacteriaceae bacterium | reverse complement strand
GTGCTGAGCCACGTCAGCCTGGCCATTCCGCCGGGCGAAATCCTGGGCGTGGTGGGCCGGTCCGGTTCCGGCAAGTCGGTGCTGGCCCTGACCCTGCTGGGCCTGCTGCCCAAGACCGCCCGGCCCCAGTTGAGCGGGCGGGCCGTGGTGGCCGGCGTTGACATGGTCAGCGCCGGCGAACAGGACCGGCGCCGGGTGCGCCGTACGGCCCTGGGGGCGGTGTTCCAGGACCCCATGACCTCCCTCAACCCGACCATGCGGGTGGGCCGCCAAATCAAGGAGGCAGCCTGGACCAAACGGACTGAGGCCGCCATCGAATTGATGAGCCGGGTCTCGATTCCACAACCAGGCGAGCGCCTGCGTTCCTTCCCCCATCAGCTTTCCGGCGGCCTGCGCCAGCGCGTCATGGTGGCGATGGCGATCGCCGACCAGCCCCAACTGGTGATCGCGGATGAGCCCACCACGGCGTTGGACACCACCGTCCAGGCCCAGGTGCTGGCCACCCTGGGCGGACTGCGGGATGCGATTGGCTGTTCAATTGTGCTGATCACCCACGACCTGGGGGTGGCCGCCCAGGTGGCTGACCGAATCGCGGTCATCTACCGCGGCGAGATTGTCGAGTTGGGGTCCTCCCAGGCGGTGCTAGAGGCGCCGCAACACCCCTACACCAAGTCCCTGCTGGCTTCCCGCTTGACCCTGACCGTGGACAAGACCCAGCCGCTGCGGGTGGAGTCACTGGAGACGGCCGATGGCGCTCCCGAGCCGGGTCACGGCACCAGGCCGGGGGTTGGGGAAACCGAGGCGGCTGCGGCCGCCAGGCCGCAGCCGCCAGCGCCCACACCGGCTCCCCCTGGGGTACCCGCGGCCCAAACCGGCGCGCCGGCCCCGCCGGCCGTCTCGCTGCAGGACGTGGAGTGCGTCTTCACGGTCTCCAACCAGGGGCGCAAAGCCAAGCTGCACGCCCTGCGGGGCGTCACCCTCGACGTGGCGGAAGGCGAATCGCTCGCCATCGTGGGCGAATCCGGCTCTGGCAAGTCGACGCTGCTGCGCTGTGTGGCCGGACTGGAAACCGGCTTCACCGGGCGCCTGACGGCGCCGCCGCGGGCCGATATCCAAATGGTCTTCCAGGACGCCGGCGCTTCGCTGACGCCCTGGCTGTCCGCCCGGGCCATGCTGCGCGAGCGCCTGCGGGGACACGGCACGCCCGGCCGTGAGGCGTCCGACCTGATCGCGCAGGCCCTGGACCGGGTGGGCCTGCCGGCCGAGATCCTGGACGTGGTGCCTTCGGAAATGTCCGGCGGCCAGCGCCAACGGGTGGCGCTGGCCAGGGCGACCATCGTGCCGCCCAAGGTGCTGCTCTGTGACGAGCCGACATCGGCCTTGGACGTGTCGTTGGCGGCCCAGGTGCTGAACCTGCTGCGGGGCCTGCGCCGGGCGTTGGGCACCACCATGCTGTTCGTCACCCACGACCTGGCGGTGGCACGGTTCATCGCGGACCGGATCGCCGTCATGTACCTGGGCCGGCTGGTCGAGGTGGGCCCGGCCGAACAGGTGATTGGCGCCCCCGCCCACCCCTACACGCAAGCGCTGGTGGCGGCCATCCCCGGCGCCAAGGTGCCATTTCCTGAAGTCCAGGGCGAATCGGCCAGCCCGCTGGATCCACCGCCCGGCTGCGCCTACCACCCGCGTTGCCCGCTGGCCCGGCCGGCCTGCGCCAACCCGGCCCTGGCGCTGCCCCTGGACGCCTTTGGGGAAGGCCGCTGGCTGGCCTGTCCCGTGGTGGCAGCCGAAGCTGAGGCAACCGGCCCGGCCGGGGCTGGCGCCCCGCCCGGCGGTCAACCCGCCACCCAAGGAACGGAGGTGACTCGGTGAGCGCCGCCGCCAAAGCCAAGACACCAGCCGAAGGCCAGGCCCAAAGCCAAGCCACGACATCGGGCACCAACGTGGCCCCCACCAACCCCAACCCGAAGCCCCGCTGGCACTTTGGCCACCCGCACTTGGCGGGCGGCCGGGGCCTGAACTGGTTCTGCGTCAGCCTGTTTGGCGTCATCACGCTGGTGGCGGTCCTGGCCCAACACCTGGCCCAGTACGACCCGGTCCAGCCCGCCGGCAAAGCCAAACTGCCCATCGGCAGTGCGGATCACCTGCTGGGCACCGACCATATTGGCCGTGACCTGCTGTCCCGCATCATCATCGGGTTGCAGACCTCCTGGCTGGTGGCGCTGGCCATTGTGGCGCTGTCGCTGGTGGCCGGCACCGTGGTGGGTGTGATCGCCGGCACGGTGGGCGGCTGGGTCGACAAGGTGCTGATGCGCTTCACCGAGGTCTTCCAGTCCCTGCCCACCTTGCTGGTGGCGATGGCGGTCGCGATGGCGTTGGGGCACGGCATCAAAAACACGATGATCGCCATCCTGGTGGTCTGGTGGCCCTACTACGCCCGCATCATCCGGGGCGAGGTCCGCGCCATCGCCAGCCGGCCACACGTCGAGGCAGCCCGCCAGGCCGGTGCCTCCTGGCCGCGCGTCATGCTGTTCCACATCATCCCCGGCATGGTGCCAACCGCCATCATCACGGCCAGCCTGGACGTTGGTTCCACCGTCCTGACGTTGGCCACCTTGTCCTTCATGGGACTGGGCCGTGAGGTGCCGTTCCCGGAGTTGGGCGCCGATTCGGCCAACACCCTGGACCAGCTTTCCACCGCCTGGTGGATTCCGGTGCTGCCCGGCATGGCGGTCATGGTGCTCACCTTGGTGGCTAACCTGACCGGCGATGCCGTCCGGCGACTGCTCGCGGGGAGGCGGTAACCATGGTGTGGGTACGGCGCATCGGCCTGCGGCTGGCTTCCCTGCTGGCAGTCTTGCTGGCTTTGACCATCCTGCTGTTCTTCCTCCAAGAGGTGGCTCACTTCGACCCGGTGGCGGCCACCCTGGGCGCCAACGCCTCGCCGGAGGCGATCGCGGCCGAACGGGCCCGGCTGGGCCTGGACGCCCCGGTGTTGCAGCGCTATTTCATTTACCTGGGTGGGTTGTTGCACGGCGATCTTGGGACCTCGGTGCGGACCCGCCACCCGGTGGCGCAAGACATTGGGCAGTTCTTCCCTGCCTCGGCCGAGTTGGTCCTGTTCGCCTACGTGCTGGCGTTGGTGCTGGCGGTGGCGTTCGCGGCCTCGTCGGTGTTGCGCTGGCCGGGCGGCGCGGTGGGCCGCGGCGTCATGTTCCTGCTGGCGGCCGCCCCCAGCTTCCTGCTGGGCATAGTGGGCGTGATCGTGTTCTACTCCCGTCTGGGCTGGTTCCCCGGCGCGGGCCGATTAGGCGACGCTTCGCAACTGACGGATCCCACCGGTTTCATGACCATCGACGCGCTGCTGGCCGGCCGGCTGGACCTGTTCGGGGACGCCCTGCACCATCTGCTGCTGCCGGCTCTGGCCTTGGCGGTGGGCCCGGCTTTGGCCATTGGCCGGGTGCTGCGGTCTGCCTTGGAGGCCACCACTGGCGCCGAGTTCATCAAGACGGCTCAGGTCAAGGGCCTCGGTGAGGGCGCGATTCTGCGCCGCCACGTAATCCGCAACTCGCTGCCGGCCCCGCTGGCCATGGCCGGGTTGTACTTGGGCTACATGTTTGCCGGCGTGGTGGTGGTGGAACGGGTCTTCACCTGGCCGGGCCTGGGGCTCTACATGTTCAACTCGCTGCTCAAAGCGGATTTCCAGGCCGTCGCCGGGTCGATCCTCGTCCTGGGCGTCATCTACGTGACCTCGAACGCCATCGTCGACGTGCTCCAGACGGTGGCCGATCCGCGCATCTCCTTCGACTGACCGCCCCCCCCAACCACCCGCCAACCTGTCGTTAACCCATCGGGCCAGACCACCCAAAGAGAACCCGGGGTGGCGGGGCCAGGCGGGTCCCAGGTAGCGTTAAGAAGTCCGGTCTGCTTCGATGAGGAAAGCCACCATGTCGCCCCTAACTGCAGTTTCACGTTCCACCCGTCACACCAGACGGCTGGCCAAAGCCGTCGCCATCGGTGCCGTGGCCGCGCTGGCCGCCACCGGCCTGACGGCCGGCGTCACCACCGCACCCGCCCAGGCCGCCACCACCACCATCACCGGGAAACTGGTCCCCGCCACCGGGCAGACGCTGCCCGAGATGATCACCTTGCTTTACTACCAGGCCAAGTGCTCGCCAACCGACCGGACAACGGCCATCATTCCCGGCGGACACGGCGGAGGCCTTCACTTCGATGCCAGCCAGGCGTTCGCCATTCCCGACGCCATCACCGGACAGTGCTACCAGTTGGCCTTCTACGGCGATTTCGGAAGCGGCTACCTGAGGACCATTCCAACCACCTGGAGCAGCAAGTGGGGCCACAAGCAGTATGTGCCCGCTGGTACCGCCAACGCCCAGTTCAAGGTCACTTACCCTTCCGGCACCCTGTCCGGCACCATCCTCCACGCCACCGGACAAGTCGCCCAAGACGTGCATCTGTACTATGACCAAGTCGACTGCACCACTCATGCCCAATACTCCAAACCCGACTGGGACTGGGGTTACATCACCTTGGGTGACCAACTCAATCCGACCACTGGCCAGTTCTCCATCAGCGTCTGGCCCGGACGCTGCTACTCCATCCATGCCGATTACAACCCTGACATCGGCTATTCCCTGCCCCTACCCCTGCGCCTTGATTCCCAAAGTGACTACCGGATATACACAACAGCCGGCACGGGGAAGAAGCTTGTGCTTGGCCTGACCAAGGGCAACTATGAGACGTTCTCGCTCAGCCCGGATCTGAACGGTGACAAGCGAGGCGACGTGCTCGCCATCGACACTGTGACCGGGGCCCTCCATGTTCATTCGACCACCACGTCAGGGACCCTGGCCAAGCCCTACACCGTGCCGGTCTACACCAGCCTGAGCGGCCAGCGGGTCTTCGGGCCGGGTGACTGGAGCGGCGACAAGATCAACGACGTCCTGACCGTCGACACCCAGGGCCGCATGTGGCTCTACAAAGGCGACGGCAAAGGCCACCTCGCCAGAGCCGTCCAGTCCGGACGGGGCTGGTCCGCCTACACCATCATCCCGTCCGGTGACCTGGACGGCGACCGGTTGAACGACCTGCTGGCCATCGACACGGCCGGGAAACTGTGGCTCTATTCAGGCGACGGCAAAGGCGGCTTCAAGCCTGGCCGGCGGGAAGTGGGCCACGGCTGGACCGGGTTCGACTGCTATGCCGCCGGAGACCTGAACAAGGACGGGAGGGCCGACATCTTGGGGGTCAACTCGGCTGGGATCTTGTACGCCTACATGGGTAAAGGCAACGGCGGGTTCAAGGCTGCCCAGCAAGTTGGTAAGGGCTGGAACAAGTTCACGTTGGCGGCCGGCGCGGACCTGAACGGGGACGGCCTGGCCGACATTGTGGGCCGCAACGATGCGACCGGCCAACTGTACTTCTACCGGTCGAAGGGCGCCGGCCAGTTCGCCGCCGCAGTGCAGATCGGCCAAGCCTGGTAGGTCCATGACCAGCGGGGGCAGCCTCGCCTGTGACGGCAGGTTGGTGGGTGGCTAGTTGTGGGGCCGAACTGACCTGGGACGGCTGGCCAACACCCCGCCAACCTGCCGTCCTTACGAGAACCAGCCGGCCGACAATCCCTCCCCACTGCCTTTACGCCAGTCGCCCTTGGCTGGCCAACACCCCTAGACTGCCCCTGTGAGGACCGCCCCGGTGGCGAGCGACGCTGCCAGCCCAACCCGGACGACTCGGACCAGCCTGGCCATCGACGGCATGACCTGCCGGGCCTGCGAGGTCCGCATCTCCAAGGCCATCAAGGCCATCCCCGGGGTGCAACAGGTCAAGGTCTCGGCCGCCAAAGGGCGAGCGGAAGTCACCGCCAACCGGACCATTGAGCGGGCCAAACTGGAGGCCGCCGTGCGCAAGGCCGGCTACACCCCCATCCCGCCACCCAAGGCCGGCACCAAGGCAGGCAACTCAACTGGCCGGCGCCCCCTCATCAGCCGCGACCGCCAAGTGTGGCAGGACCTGGCGGTAGCGGTGGTCCTGGCCGCCCTGGGAGTTGTGGCCTGGCAGGCACTGGGCCTGTCCCGGGTGGGCGATGCCGCCAGCCGGGCCGCCACCGGCGGCTCACTCGCCTTCGTCATGTTGTTGGGCGTGGCCGCCTCGCTTAGCACCTGCATGGCGTTGGTGGGCGGCATCGTGATGGGTCTGAGCGCCAACCATGCCGCCCGCTTCCCGGACGCCACCCGGGCGCAACGCCTGCGCCCCCAAGCCATGTTCAACCTGGGTCGGATTGTTGGTTTTGCGGCCCTGGGAGCCGTGGTGGGCGCCATCGGCAGCGCCTTCAGCCTGAAGGGCCGCCTGCTGGGCCTGGCCATGCTGGCCGCCGCCTTGGTGATGGCCTTCCTGGGGGTGAAGCTGACCGGAGTCTTCCCCAAGCTGGCTGGGGCCTCCATCACCCTGCCAGCCGCGCTCACCAGGGGCCTGCACACCGACCAGGGCACCTACCGTGACACGACCGCGCTGGTGCTGGGCGCCGCCTCCTTCTTCCTGCCCTGCGGCTTCACCCAGGCCATGCAGGTCTACGCCTTCAGCACCGGCAACCCGGCCAAGGCCGCCCTGATCATGGGCCTGTTCGCAGTTGGCACCACGCCCGGCCTGATGGGTGTGGGGGCCTTGGCCTCGCTGGCCAAGGGCCCCACCGCCAGCCGGGTGTTCCGCTTTGTGGGCGTCGCCGTACTGGGCTTTGGCCTGTTGACAGGCATTTCGGCCTTCCGGCTGATCTGCCCGCACTCCCCCGGCGCGCGGCCCGCCGCCACATCAACCACGGCGCAGGCCACCCAAGCCGCCGGCGCCGGGGCCAGCACCACTCCAGGCACCGGCACCACCCAGGGCCCAACCACCGGCTCCAACAGCGCCACCACCCCGGGCACCACTGCCAACTATTCCGCCCTGGTCACCAGCAACGTCACCTTTGACGGCGCCACGCAGCAGGCCAAGGTCACCATTCTGGGCGGCTACGACCCTGAGGAAACGGTCATCGTGGCCGGCCTGCCCACCCAACTGGTTTTCGACCTGGTGGGCTACGGCTGCGCCGGCGTGGTTGACGCTTCCGTCTTTGGCTACCAGGACTGGCTCTACATGGAACCGGGCGACAACACCTTTGACCTGCCCGCCCTGGAGCCCGGCACCTATGACTACTCGTGTGCCATGGGCATGTACTGGGGCCGCGTTACAGTGGTCGAGGCGTCCTAGGAGGGCCACGTGAGCGTCACCATCCCGATTGGCGGCATGACCTGTGCCGCTTGTGTCCGCCGGGTTGAAAAGGCGGTGGGCAAACTGGACGGCGTCCAGGCGGTGTCGGTCAACTTGGCGACGGAGAAAGCCACCGTCGACTACGACCCTCAGACGGTCCGCCTGCCGCAAATCAAGCAGGCCATCGAAAAGGCCGGCTACCAGGCCCTGGACAACCAGGCGCCCGATGCCGCCGCCCAAGACCGTGAACGCCGCCGCCGCGCCATCCGGACACTCTGGCTCAAGTTCACTGTGGCCGCCGTTTTCACGTTGCCGTTGCTGTACGTGGCGATGGTCCCCATGATCGGGGCCGCCATCCCCTACCCGGCCTTCTTGGAGCCGATGGACCACCCACTCACCCACGCCCTGGCGGAGGTGATCCTGGTGGCGCCGGTGATCGGCGTCGGCTACCGCTTCTACACCGTGGGCTTCAAGAACCTGTTCCACTTGAGCCCGTCAATGGACTCCCTGATCGCCATCGGCACCGGCGCGGCCGTGGTCTATTCGGCGGTTGGCGTGGGCCGGATCGCGGCCGGCCAACCGGATGCGGTGGAGCAACTCTATTTTGAGACGGCCGGTGTCATCATCAGCCTGATCCTGCTGGGCAAGTCGCTGGAGGCGGTGTCGAAGGGCCGCACGGGTGAGGCGATCAAGAGGCTGATGCGGCTGGCGCCCAAGACGGCGTTTGTGATTCTGGACGGCCAGGAGCAGGAACTACCGGTGGCCGATGTCGAGGTGGGCGACTTGATAGTGGTCAAGCCGGGCGGCCAGGTGCCGGTGGACGGGGTGGTGGTGGACGGCCACACGGCGATCGACGAATCGATGCTGACGGGCGAATCGATCCCGGTTGAAAAGGCGCCCGGGGACCCGGTTTACGCCGCCACCTTGAGCGCCACCGGTTCGATCCGCTGCCGGGCCACCAAGGTCGGCTCGGACACGGCGTTGGCGCAGATCATCCGCCTGGTGGAGGAAGCCCAAGGTTCCAAGGCCCCTATCGCGGCGTTGGCGGACCGGGTTTCTGGGGTCTTTGTGCCGGTGGTCTGCGCGGTGGCGCTGGCGGCCGGGCTGGCCTGGCTGATCGGCGGGGAAAGCCTGGCGTTCGCCTTGCAGGTATTCATTTCGGTGCTGGTGATCGCCTGCCCGTGTGCGTTGGGCCTGGCCACGCCCACGGCCATCATGGTGGGCACCGGCAAGGGGGCGGAGAACGGCATCCTGATCAAGTCCGGCGAGGCCCTGGAGCGGGCCTGCCAGGTGACGGCCGTGGTGCTGGACAAGACCGGTACTGTGACCGAAGGCCACCCAACACTGACCGACTTGACGGCCTGGGGCAACTTCACCCCCGACCAGGTGTTGCACCTGGCGGCCTCGGCCGAGGCCGCCTCCGAACACCCCTTGGGCGCGGCCATTGTCGAGGCCGCCAAGGCAAAGGGCCTGGCGTTGGCGGCGGTGGACGGCTTCGCGGCGGTGCCGGGGCGCGGCATCGGCGCCCAAGTCGATGGCCACACGGTGGCGGCCGGCAACCGGGCCTACCTGGATCAGCTTGGGATCGCGGTTGACACGGCGGCGGCCGGTGCCGCCGCGGCCCTCCAACAGGAGGGCAAGACACCCATGTTTGTGGCCGTGGACGGCACGTTGGCCGGGTTGGTGGCGGTGGCCGATGTCGTCAAGGCGTCTTCCGCGAGCGCCATCGGCCGCCTGCAGGCCAAAGGGCTGGAGGTGGTCATGCTGACTGGTGATGCGGCGGCGACGGCCCGGGCCATCGCGGACCAGGTGGGCGTTGACCGGGTGGTGGCGGAGGTGCTGCCGGCAGACAAGGCCGCCCAGGTGGCAGACCTGCAGCGGGCCGGCGGCGTGGTGGCGATGGTGGGCGACGGCATCAACGACGCGCCGGCTTTGGCGCAGGCCGATGTGGGTATCGCCATCGGTTCGGGTACCGACGTGGCGATGGAATCGGCCGATGTCGTCTTGATGCGCTCGGACCTGACCGAGGTGCCCACGGCCATCGAACTGTCGCGCCGCACCATTCGCAACATTAAGCAGAATCTGTTCTGGGCCTTCGGCTACAACGTGGTGGGGATCCCGGTGGCGGCCGGGCTGTTGCACTTGTTTGGCGGGCCGCTGCTGAGCCCGGTGATCGCGGCGGCGGCCATGAGCCTGTCATCCGTGTCGGTGTTGACCAACGCCTTGAGGTTGAAGCGGTTCAGGCCTTCGGCCTGAACCGCCAGGCCAACCCTAGGCCCCGGCCAGGGCCCCCGCGGGCGGGCCCGCCGCCCGCCCAGTAAGCTAGTGCACTGGCTTGCCCCGGGCCCGGCTGGGCCCGGCGGGCAGTAGCGGCAGTCCGTGATGTGAGGGAGACCAGTTCTGTGGAAGTGCGTGAACTTGACCATGTGATCATCCGGTTCGCGGGGGATTCCGGCGACGGCTTGCAGTTGCTGGGCGGTCGCTTCGCGGCCGAATCGGCCCACTGCGGGCATGACTTCGCCACCCTGCCGGACTATCCGGCGGAGATCCGCGCCCCAGCCGGCACGGTTCAGGGCGTCTCCAGTTTTCAGATCCACCTGGCAGGGCACCGCGTCACCACCCCGGGGGACGCGCCGGAAATGCTGGTGGCCTTGGGCCCGGCCGCCCTCAAAGCCAATCTGCACCGCGTCCGGGCGGGCGGCCTGCTGTTGGTTGACCAGGCCGAGTTCACGCCCCGCAACCTGGCCAAGGTGGGCTTCGACACCGACCCGTTGCATGATGGCTCGTTGGCGGCCTGGCGCCTGGTGGCGCTGGACCTGACCGACCAGGCGGTGCAGGCCGCGGCCCCGTTTGGCCTGGGCCGCAAGGAGGCCGCCCGGTCCAAGAACATGGTCGCCCTGGGCTTGGTGACCTGGCTGTTCACGCTCCCCACGGCACCGACCGAGAACTACCTGAAGGACAAGTTTGCCCGCAAACCAGAGATCCGCGACGCCAACTTGGCCGCCTTCCAGGCGGGCTACGACCTGGGCGAAAAGTCCGGCGCCTTCCGGGCCCGTTACCGTATTCCGGCGGCCAAGAAGACACCTGGCACCTACCGCGAGATTAACGGCAACGAGGCCGCCGCCTACGGCCTGGTGGCTGGCGCCCACCTGGCTGGCATGCCGCTGTTCTGCGGCTCGTATCCCATCACGCCGGCCTCGGACATCCTGCATGTCCTGTCCGGCCTGAAGGACGTGGGCGTCACCACCTTCCAGGCGGAAGATGAGATTGCCGGCATCGGCGCCGCTCTGGGGGCGTCGTTGGGTGGCGCACTGGGTGTGACAACGACATCGGGCCCCGGGTTGGCCCTCAAGACCGAAACCATTGGCCTGGCCGTGATGACGGAACTGCCGTTGGTGATTGTCGATGTGCAGCGGGGTGGGCCTTCGACCGGCCTGCCTACCAAGACGGAACAGTCTGACTTGTTGTTCGCCTTGTATGGCCGCCACGGTGAATCGCCTGTGCCGGTGCTGGCGGCCCGCAGCCCAGCGGACTGCTTCGACACGGCGCTGGAGGCCTGCCGCATCGCGGTCCACTACCGCACCCCGGTGATAGTGCTGTCAGACGGCTACATTGCCAACTGCACCGAGCCGTGGCGGGTCCGCAAGCTGGAAGAAAGGGCGCCCATCGTGCCCAATTTCGCCACCCAACCGAACGGCACCACGGCGGACGGCAAGCCTCGCTTCTTGCCTTACAAGCGCGACCCGGAAACCCTGGCGCGCGATTGGGCCATTCCCGGCACCCCGGGCTTGGAGCACCGCCTGGGCGGTTTGGAGAAGGGCGAAACGGGCCAGATTTCCTATGACCCGGCCAACCACGACCACATGGTGCGGACCCGCGCCGCCAAGGTAGCCGGCGTGGTGCGGGACATCCCGCCGCTCAAGGTCGATGACCCGTCCGGGAAGGCCAAGGTGCTGGTGCTGGGCTGGGGTTCCACTTTTGGCACCATCGCCACGGCCTGTGAGGCGATCCGGGCGGCTGGGCAGAACGTGGCGCGGGCTCATTTGCGCCACTTGAACCCGCTGCCGGGCAACATCAGGCAGGTGCTGGCCGCCTATGAGCAGGTGGTGGTGCCGGAAATGAACCTGGGCCAACTGGCGCACCTGTTGAAGGCGGAAACCCTGGTGGATGTCACCAGTTACACCAAGGTGGAGGGCCAGCCGTTCTCCACCGCGGAGGTGACCGCGTTTGTCCAGGCGGCCGTGGAGGGCCGGTGGGACGCGGACGGCACGCCGGGTGTCGCCGCCAAAGACAAAGCCACCAAGCCGGATGAAGGGAGCGCGGCATGAGCGCCAAGACCCAACTGCACCTGTCAGGCCTGGCCGGCGTGCCGGTGGCCGATCAGCCCATCCCCCGCTCCGATTTCGTGTCTGACGCCCAGGTCCGCTGGTGCCCGGGTTGCGGCGACTATTCGATCCTGGCGACCTTCTTGGGTGTGTTGCCCAAGCTGGGGCTGAAGCGTGAAAACACGGTGGTGGTCAGCGGGATCGGCTGTTCGTCCCGCTTCCCGTATTACGTTGACACCTATGGCATCCATTCGATCCACGGGCGGGCGCCGGCCATCGCCACCGGGCTGGCTGCGGCCCGGCCGGATCTGAATGTGTGGGTCATCACGGGTGACGGCGACGCCTTGTCGATTGGCGGCAATCACCTGATCCACGCCCTGCGGCGCAACGTCAACTTGACCATCATCCTGTTCAACAACCGGATCTATGGGCTGACCAAGGGCCAGTACTCTCCCACTTCACTGCCGGGCACCATCACCAAGTCTTCGCCTAAGGGTTCGCTGGACCGGCCGTTCGACCCGGTAGCGCTGGCTTTGGGGGCGGAGGCGACCTTTGTGGCGCGGGCCTTGGACACCGACCGGGCCGGTTTGACCGAGGCCCTGGAGCAGGCGGCCAATCACCGTGGCGCGGCCCTGGTTGAGGTGTTGCAGAACTGCGTCATCTTCAGTGACGGCACGTGGGATTCGGCCCGCGGCCCGGACACCGAGTCGTCGGTGGTCAAGCTGGCCGACGGCGCCCCGGTAACCTGGGCGGGTGGCGCCAAGTGCCTGGTCCGGGACCCGGCCACGGGCGAGTTGGTGGAAGCGGCGACGGCCGCTGCCGACCCGGCGAGTGTGGTGGTGCACCGGGCCGGGGCGGATGACCCGTCGTTGGCTTTTGGCCTGACCCGGCTGGACCGGCTGGGCTTGACGCCGGTGGGCGTCTTCCGGCAGGTGGAGCGCCCGGCCTACGATGACGAGGCCCGCGCCCAG
>JAISTN010000039.1 GCA_031272565.1 Bifidobacteriaceae bacterium | reverse complement strand
CCCGTCACGGCCGACCTGGTCGACCATACCACTGAGGACTTCGACTGGACCATCGCGGACGACCTGCGCGGCGTCTTCTTCGCGATGAAGTACGAAATCCTGCAGATGAAGGCCCAGGGTCACGGTGGCTCCATCATCAACACCTCGTCCGTGGCCGGCGTCATCGCCGATCCAGGCATGGCCCCCTACGTGGCCGCCAAGCACGGCGTGATCGGCCTGTCCAAGGCTGCTGCGCTTGAAGTCGCCAAGGACAACATCCGCGTCAACGCCATCTCCCCTGGCCTGGTGGAGACGCCCATGACGGAAGGCTGGCTGAGCCAGAAGTTCTTCCAGGACTGGCTGCCCACGTGGAACTCCTTCGGCCGCCCCGCGCGCCCCGAAGAAATCGCCGGCATCGTGCTGTACCTGGCTGACCCGGCCAACACCTTCACCACCGGTCAGAACTTCCTCATCGATGGGGCCCAGACGGCCCACTGATCCACTCAAACCAAATCTGTAGCAACTGCCGCTGCCGGTGGGCGGGCTGGTGGCAGAAGGGAGGACCCTATCCATGAAAGTTGTGGCCTTATACAAGTGGGCCCGTGACCCGGAGGCGGCCAATGTCAGGGCCGGCGGGGTCGTGGACTGGGGCAATGCCAAAATGGTGGCCGGCGACGACGACCATGCGGTACTGGAGGTCGCCAAGGCTCTGGCCGAGGGCGGCGAACTGGTCGGCTTGACACTGGGGGACGGGGACGCCGCTTGGGCGCTCGCCCGCGGGGTCGAGGTGGCCTATTCCGTGCCGGATGCGCCATTCCTGGCCGACAATGCGGCCACCGCTGCCATCATGGCGGCGGCCGTCAAGCACATCGGAGGCGCCGATGTGGTGGTGGTTGGCGATGCCGAACAGCACCCGGGCGTGCCCGCCGCGTTGGCCGGCCTGCTGGGCTGGCCGGCGTTGCTGGGTGTGACCTCCGCCACCGCCGAAGGCGAACGGCTGACCGCCGTGCGCCGGGTGGGTGACACGATCCAGACGGTTTGGGTCGATGCCCCGGCGGTGCTGAGTGTGGCGGCCACCGGCGAAGAAGCCAAACCGCCAGGCATGATGCAGATGCTGCAGGCCCGGAAGAAGCCGGTGACCCAAGTGTCACTGGCCGAACTGGGAGTGGACCCGAAGGAGGGGGTGGCCAGCCGTGGAACCCGGCTGCCCGATGTGACTGGAGCGAAAATGCTGGAAGGCTCGCCGGCCCAAGTGGCAGCGGACCTGGTGGCAGCGCTCAGATCGGATGGTGTGCTATGAGCGCCGCAGCATGGGTGATTGCGACTGACGAAAAGTACCTGGTCTCACTGGTCGAGGCCGGTGCTGCCCTGGGTAGCCCGCCCACCGTCTTGGTGGTGGGCTCACCGGAACTGGCCCAAGCGGCGGTTGACGCCGGCGCCGGCCAGGTCGCCTGGATCGAACCGGCCGCCGGCACCCCTGCCGAGGCCTACACGGCAGCCGCCGTCAGCCTGGTCAGCCAGGCCGGTCCGCGTCTGCTCCTCTCAAGCTCCGCCGCGGCCGCCCGCACCCTTCTCGGGGCGGCCGCGGCGGCCTTGGGCGCGGCCGTGGTGACGGCCGCGATCAAGGTGGAGCTGGGGGGTGACACCCTGGTGGTGCACTGCAACCGCCTGGGTGGCTCGGTCGTGGAAGCGTTCGAATCCACCGGTCCGGTGGCCGCGGTCTGCCAGGGCTACGATGCGCCACCTCCAGGGACGGCCGGCGCCAGCCCGGAACCGGCCCAGGCGGGCGAACCAGGTGCCTTCGGCATTGTCGAGGAACAGCCGGCCCCTGGTGGCGGCGGCCTGACGGAAGCCGAACGGGTAGTCGGGTTTGGCCGCGGGGTCAAGGTCCGGGCCGACATGGCCCTGATCGAAGAGTTGGCCCAGGCCATGGACGCCGCCGTTGGCTGCACCATGCCCGTGGCTGACGACTACAAGTGGATGTCCCAGTACATCGGCCGCTCTGGCCTGTCCATCGCCCCCAAGTTGTACCTGGCGGTTGGCATCCAGGGCTCGCCGCAACATACCGAGGGCATCCGCGATGCCAAGGTGGTGGCCGCGATCAACTCCGACCCGGAGGCTCCGATCTTCCGCCGGGCCACCTACGGCATCGTCGCCGATCTCTACGAGGTGCTGCCAGAACTGCTGACAGCCCTCAAGAACTAGACGTGACAACAACAACAACGAAGTAGGGAGAAGTACCAACATGGCAGAATCATTCGACGTCGAATATGACATCGTCGTCATCGGCTCCGGCGCTTCCGGCAAGTCGGCCGCCTTCGAAGGCGCCCGGCAGGGCCTGAGCGTCGTGGTCCTGGAGAAGGCCGCCGTCCAAGGCGGGACCTCCAACTTCGCCGAGGGCCAAACAGCCTTCGAGTCGAGCGAGCAGAAGGCCCGCAAGGTGCCGGACTACAACGACCACTATCCCAGCCGGACAGAGGGTTTCAACCGCTACATGGACTATTCGTCCAAGCGCTGCAACCCCGAGGTTGTCCGAATGCAGGTCAACAACACGGCGGAGACCATCGACCTGATGAAGTCGCTGGGCATCGTCTACACCTATGTGGGCATCTACGCCTATGACCAGCCGGCCGAGCTGAACACGTTCCACCGGCCGGAGGGCCTGGGCGCCCACATGCAGGAAGTGCTCTACAAGGCTTGCGTCGACGCGGGCGTGGAGTTCTTCTTCAGCACCCCGGCCAAGTCCCTGATCAAGGACGGCGACGCGGTGGTTGGCGTGGTGGCGGAAGATTCAGACGGCAAGGCCATCCGGATTGGCGCCAAGGCCGTTGTGATCGCCTCTGGCGGCTTCGGCGGCAACGACGACATGATCGAGAAGTACTCGCGCTTCCAGTCGAAGAACATCCACCACATCGAGGGTCTGGGCACCGACAACACCGGTGACGGCGCCAACATGGCCATCGCGGCCGGCGCCGGCACGTGGGAAATGGGCTGCCTGATGCTCATCCCGACGGCCCACGAACGCGGCCTGACCTCGCACATCTCGGGCGCCGGTATGCAGCCCGTGCTGTACGTCAACAAGAAGGGCCAGCGCTTCTGGGACGAGCACTGCGCGCTCAGCTTTGCCGACTGGGGCAATGTGCTGGCCGCTCAGGAAGGTGGCGTGGGCTACGCCGTCTTCGATGCCGATCAGGTGGCGCACCTGGTGGCCGACGGCTCCGACATTGGTCTGGGCGACTTCATCGAGTACCACCAGAAGCTGGTCAACCTGCCCATGGAAATCGATGAGGCCGTGGCGGAGGGCGTCATGGCCTTCCAGGCTGATTCGATCGAGGAACTGGGTGCGGCCATGGGGCTGGATCCGGCCGTCTTCGCGGCCACGGTTGAGCGCTACAACGCTCAGTGCGACGCCGGCTTCGTTGAGGACTTCTTCAAGCAGCCCGAATTCCTGCGTCCCATCCGCAAGGGTCCGTTCTATGCGGTCGAGATGAACTCGGCCGTGCTGGTGTCCACGGGCGCCCTGCATGTCAACGGCAACATGCAGGTCGTTGCCGCCGCCACCGGAGAGCCCATCCCCGGCCTGTATGCGGCCGGCATGGATGCTGGCGGTCTGTTCGGCGATGCCTACAACCTCGATGTGCCGGGTTCGGCCAACGGCTTCTCGCACGCCGGTGGCCGGGTTGCCGCCCGCCATGCGGCCTCGGTGATCAAGGGCTAGTCTCCGCCGATCAATAGGTTGCGCTCCGTTCGCCGGTCCGGCTTCGGGACATTTGCCGGGCCGGCGGACGGAGCGCACATCAATTCACCTGTCAATGGCCGGCCGGGCCGGCCCTACGCCCCAGCCATCCCCACCTCCCGGTCCCGCCTACAGCCATCCCCTCACCCTGGCTTGCCCAGGGGTCTTAGCCAGTGAAAGGAAGTCAGCCAATGGACTTCGATGTCATAGTGGTGGGCGCCGGCATTGCCGGCTGCGTCACCGCCTACCAACTCGCCTCGGGCGGGCATTCGGTGTTGTTGGTCGAACGTGGCGCCGAACCTGGCGCCAAGAACCTATCCGGTGGTGTCTTGTACTGCCGGGTTATGGAGAAGGTGTTTCCCGGCTTTGTCGACAAGGCGCCGGTGGAACGCCGCATCACCCGCAACTACCTGGGCTTCCTGAACCAGGATTCGCTGGTCGGTATCGACTACCACGACCAGCGGCTGGGCCAACCGGTCAACGCGGTCTCCGTGCTGCGGGCCAAGCTGGACGCCTGGCTGGCCGAACAATGCGAGGGCGCCGGCGCCGTGGTGATGCCCGGCATCAAGGTTGATTCGTTGTTGTCAGAAAACGGCCAATACCGTGGCATCAAGGCCGGCGATGACGAACTGACGGCCAACGTGGTGGTGCTGGCCGACGGCGTCAACTCATTCCTGGCCCGCGAGGCCGGCCTGCGCGGCAAGGAACCGCTGAAGCACTTGGCGGTGGGCGTCAAGTCGGTGATTGGCCTGCCCGCCGGGGTGATCGAGGACCGCTTTGGGGTGGCTCCCGGCGAGGGCGCGGCCTACGCCATCGTGGGGGACTGCACCGCCGGCGTAGGCGGCGGCGGTTTCCTTTACACCAATCAAGAGTCGCTCTCGATCGGTGTGGTACTGCGGCTGGACGACCTGGTGGCCAAGGGCCTCGGTTCGGTCGAACTGCATGACCGCTTTGTGCAGCACCCGGGCATCGCCCCTCTGCTGAAGGACGGCGAACTGCTGGAGTACGGCTGCCACCTAGTGGCGGAGGGCGGCCAAGCCATGGTGCATGACCTGGCCCGGCCCGGCCTGGTGGTGGTTGGCGACGCCGCCGGCCTGACTCTGAACACCGGCTTGACCGTGCGGGGTATGGACCTGGCGGCGGCCAGTGGTATTGCAGCGGCCAGCGCCATCGAAGACGCGCTGGCGGACAAGCACTTCTCACAGGCCGCGATGGACGGCTATGTGGCCCGGCTGAACCAGAGCTTTGCCGGCAAGGACATGGCAACCTACGCCAAGGCGCCGGCCTTCATGGAGAACCCGCGCCTGTTCAACGACTACGGGCCGTTGCTGGCCAACATCCTGCGCGGCTTCTACAACCTGGACACCACGCCGCGTGAGCATGCCTTGCCGGTGGTCCGCGGGGCGCTGAAGGCTTCCGGGCTGGGCCTGGTCCGGTTGGCCCGGGATGGTCTGGCGGGGGTGAGGGCACTGTGAGCGAGAAGGTGGCCATCATGGAACTAGGTAGCATCACGCAGCGGTTGAACAAGGTCCAGTTTGGGACCGATTCGGCCAGCCACATCACGGTCAACCAAGGCGCCGCCAAGGCTGCGGGCGCCGGGCCCCTGCTGGTCCGGATCTGCCCGGCCGGCGTCTATTCATTGCAACCCGACGGCTCGGTGGGCGTGCTCCACGCGGCCTGCCTGGAATGCGGCACCTGCTTGGCGGTGGCGCCCCCCGGCGTGCTGGAGTGGCATTACCCGGCTGGCGGCATGGGAGTGGCATTCCGGCAGGGCTGAAGTTCGGCCTGGGATTCAGCTCCTGCCCTTTGACAAGCCCTTGGGGTCACCTGCTTGTTTGTGGCGGGTGGCCCTAAGGGCCGTTTCGTCTTACCGCCCAGGGCTCAACTTGCCTGGCGGAGCCAGTCCGGCCAGTAGTCGGTCCCGGTGACTTCGGTCCCGGCCCGGGCGGCGGCCTCCGCACAGACAAAACCGCTGGCCACGCGGCCATCAGCCAGGGTCACCGGTCCA
>JAISTN010000395.1 GCA_031272565.1 Bifidobacteriaceae bacterium | reverse complement strand
GAACAGATCGCTGATGCCCTTGAAGGTGTTGTATTCGGTCAGTGAATCCGGGTTCTCATCCGTGATGAAACCGAGTTGCAGCTTCAATTCGGCAGTCGCCCCGGCCGCCACCGTGACTGTCCGGGTCAGTTTGCCGTCCGCGGCCGTGAAGTTGTTGCCGCTGAAGCGCGGGTAGACGGTGGTCAGGTTGGAGAAGGTCTTCTCGCTGCCAATCAGCTCGTTGCCGCTCACCTGGGTGGCATGGTTGGAGGTGGCGGTGAAGGTGACCGAGCGGCTGGCGGTGCCGTTATTCTTCAGTTCGATCAGCGCCACCATGACGTTGTTCTCGGTGATGAACTTGGTCTGGGCCAAGGAGAGGCTGAGGCTGGAAGAGTTGAACTGAGAATAGAAGTAGGACGGGGTCTGCTTGCGCTGAGCGGAGACCTCGGAGAAGGTCAGCGCGGTTGAACCCACGGCCACCGAGTAGGTGAAACCGCCGCCGTTGGACAGCGTTTCCCAGTAGGCGACATCGCCGCCCCAGCCCAACTGGGTGGGCTGGTGGGTCTTCATGAAGACGGCCTTGCCGCGGGTGAAGGCGACCAGGTTTTCGGTTGAATCGTAGCCCGGCCCGGTGCGGGCCAGCATCCGGTCGATCCAGTAGTCGTAGCTGTAGTCCATGCCGGCGCCGGCCGATTGGTCGGCATAGTAGATGGCATCCAACTGGTTGACGTTGTTGCCCACCGTGACGCCGGAACTCTTGACCGGGTCGGCGTCGCCCGTGAACGTGGGGTAGCCAATCGAAGACTGGGGGGTGGACCTCAGGCCGACAGGCCCCTGGACCGCCGCCGCCTCGGCCGGGGCGGCCCCGCCGTTGGCCGTCAGCCCCCCCACCAGCACCAGGCCGGTCGCCATCACTCCCAGGAGGATCTTTTTCAGATACGTCGTCTTATGCATGGCTGCCGCCCTTCGCGCTTCTCTCAAGTAAGCCGGCGCCGGAGGGCCATCTTTGGCCCTACTCCCGTTGGCACCGCCTTGTACCTCAGATGAGTCTATTCCCCCACCGTTCAATTGACATGGCGGGCGGTGCTGGTCCCCCCGTGAGACCAGCACCGCCCGGCCGCTTATGGTGGCAGCGTCCCTTTGGCTCAACCCCCGCACCGGCGGCCAAGAGTGGGCTGCCACCGGTGCGGGGTTGGGACCGCTACCGCATCACCAACCGGAGTCGATCACAACTCCGGCGGCGAACTGCCCTGAACCCTTTGACTTGTAGAAGTACAGGGCGCCGGTCGAATCACTACGGCCTACGATGTCGGCCAGGCCGTCACCGTCCAGGTCGGCGCCGGCCGCCAGGGTGAAGGCGTTCCAACCCCGGCCAACCTGCTGCGGGGCCTGGAACTGCCCGTTGCCCTTGCCCAGGTACAGGTACAGAGCACCGGCCGAGTTGACACCCAGGATGTCCGCCTTGCCGTCATTGTTGACATCGCCCGCGGCGTAGAGCTTGAAGCCGGTCCAGCCGTGGCCCACCTCGGTGCGCCCGGACAGGAAGCCGCCCTTGCCGTTGCCGGCGTAGAGCCACAGGGTGCCAGCCGAGTCGACCGCCAGCAGGTCCGCCGCCTTGTCACCGTTCAGGTCGGTGGAAGGCACCACCTGGTAAGCCGACCAGCCACGCCCGCACTGGACAGCGGCGGCCAGCTTGGAGGCCCCGTTGCCGGCGTAGAGCCACATGGCGCCAGCAGCGTCGATGCTCAGAACATCGGCCTTGCCGTCGCCGTTCCAGTCCGGCACGCCGTAGACCCGGTGGCCGGTCAGGCCGCTGGAGGACAGCGTCACCAGCCGGTCCAACCGGCCGGCGCTGGTGGTGGTGTACATGTGCAGCGCGCCGCCGCTGGCGGTGACGCCCAGGACCTCGCCCCGCTTGTCGCCGCTGAGATCCGGCGCCAGGCTGAACGACTCGTAGTAGTTCTCTGGCTCTGGTGGCGCCACTTCCTCCGACACCTTGACGGGGGCCGATGTCGCGCTGGCAGCCTCGTAGCCACTGGCCACACCGGTGACCGTGACCGTCAGGTTCTTGCCGGCATCGGCGGCCTGGATGGTGTACGTGGCGGCTGTGGCACCCGGGACTACCACCGAGTTGGCGGCCCACTGGTAGGTGTACTGCAGCCCGCTGGTGGGCTGCCAGCCGCTGGCCACGGCCGTCACCGTCAGGCCGGCCTTGGCCGTGCCGCTGATGGTGACGCCGCCCGGCACCACGGTGCCTGGCTCGGCCAAGTAGGCCGGCGAGGTCGCAGTGGCGGTGTTGTAACCGTCCTTTTCACCCGTCACCACCACGGTCAGGGCCTTGCCTGAATCGGCGCCCTGCACCGTGTAGGTGGCGCCGGTGGCGCCTTCGATGTCGACCCCGTCGGCCTGCCACTGGTAGGTCAACTCGACATCCGACGGCGTCCACGCGCCGGTGGCGGCGCCAATCGTCTGGCCCACCTTGGGCAGGCCAACGATGTCCGCGCTGCCCGGGGTGATGGTGCCAAAGTCGATCTGGACGCCGATCGGCGGGGCCGAGGTGGTGGCGTAGCCCTGCTTGACGCCGGTGATGACCACGAAGATGCCGTGGCCGGCGTCCGTGCCCTTGATGACATAGCTCGAGGTCACGGCGCCGCTGATCGGCTGGTCGTCCAGGTACCACTGGTAGGCCAGTTGGACATCGGCCGGCACCCAGCCTTCGGCGTCCGCCGTCAGCGTGGCCCCCGGCACCGTGTCGCCGCCCAGAAGGGACTCGCCCGCCACCATGGCGGCCGGGGCCACCGTCTGCGGGCTGGCCGTGGCGGTGGCGGTGGTGTAGCCGGTCTTGGT
>JAISTN010000355.1 GCA_031272565.1 Bifidobacteriaceae bacterium | reverse complement strand
CGGACCTCGACTGGCGCCACGGTCTACTTTGCTGGCAACGTGGCGGTGACCTGGGATTCGTCCCGGCCGCTCAGCGCCTACGGCAATGTCAGCGCCAAGAACATGTATGGGCGGGCCGTCACCGCCGCCCTGTCCACGGTCACCCCAGACAAATCCCACCCCTACCTGCTGACCGGTGTCACCATTCGGCCCGGCAACGCCGAGGCCGCGGTTGCCCCCAACCCCTCGACGGCAGCGGCCGCCAACCCGTTCCGGCTGGAGGCGGCCCATGTCTACCTGAACGGTGCCGACCTGGGGACCACGGCGGCGACATCGCGCACCGACCCCGGTTCGACCGTGACCACCAACCTGCATGATTCGACTGTGCCGGTCAGCCAAGGCGACGTGGTGCGGATCGAGGCCCGGGCCCGGGACGCCCAGAACAACAATGTGGCCACGTCGACACAGTTCACCTGCCAAGCCGGTGCGGGGTTGACGCTGCAAAGCCAGGGCCTGACGGGCGGCAACTACTACTGCCAATACCTGGTGGGACAGGTCTCCTCCCGTTCCCGGACCTACGGCAGCGGCTACCCATGGTCGGTGCCGTCCTATGTCCAGGTGGTGGGCAGCCGGGCCGGCAACACCGACACCTCCCGGGTGGCCCTCAGCTCCAGCGCCGTTGTCACCATCAGCGGCCGGGGCTACCTGGGGCAGCAGATGACAGCCTCAACCACGGTGAGCGGGGTGACTTGGGCCTGGTACCGGGTGGATTACAACGGCCAGGAGACCCCGGCCACCAACGCCAACGGCAACCTCTACACCGTGGGCGCAGGCGATTTCGCCTACAACACCTGGGGCATGGGGGTCAGGATTGTCGCCCGGGCCTACAAGGACGGCCAAATGGTGGCGGAAGGCTATTTCCGGCCGTCGCGGTGGCCGGTCGAGGGCTGGGCTTCGGCTGAAGGGTTGACGGCCTCGGACGGCACCATCCGCCTGGCGGGCAACGCCTGGTCGTTCGACTGGGACCACCTGGAGTCCGGCGGGGCTTTCCTGGTCACCGTGGGCGGCACCTGCAGCGCCGGCGGTGAACAGCACCTGGTGAAGGCCAACCAGCCGTGGCTGGAATCCCAGGCCCTGGAATACCCGCAGGTGGTGGGCGGTCTGTACGGCTTCGATGTCACCTTCACTACCCAATTGCGCGGCCAGCAGATGGTCCACGTCTATCCCATTGCCGCCACCTGGCAAATCGGTGACGCCTGCCCATCGGAAGATGCCACCAGCCACGGTGACGCCAATGAGAAGGTGCTTGACCTGGGCAATTCGCCGGTTGAAGTCCAGGTGGTCGAATTCACTGGCCGGGGCTATTGGGGGCAACAGATGACGGCCTCAACGGTGGTCACCGGGGTGACTTGGTCGTGGTTCCGGATTGGCTTTGACGGCGTCGAAAGCCCGGTCACCAACGGCAACGCCGTGGGCAATGTCTACACCGTGGGGGCGGGCGATTTTGCCTACAACACCTGGGGCCAAGGCGTGAAGATCGTGGCCCGGGCCTATAAGTCCGGCCAGTTGGTGGCGGAGGGCTTCTTCCGGCCCTCGCGGCTGCCGGTTGAGGGCTGGGCCTCGGCCGAGGGCCTGTCCGCGGCGAATGGCACGGTTCACTTCGCGGGCAACGCCTGGGCTTTCGACTGGGATCACTTGACGGCCGGCGGCAGCTTCCTGGTGACCCTGGGCGGCACCTGTAGCGCCGGCGGTGAACGCCACCTGGTGAAGGCCAACCGGCAGTGGCTCGAATGGAGCCAGGCGGGGGAGTATCCCCAGGTGGTGGGCGGTTTGTACGGCTTCGATGCCACCTTCACCACCCAGTTGCATGGCCTCCAGACGGTCAACGTCTACCCGGTGGCGGCGACCTGGCAAGTCGGTGACGTGTGCCCTTCGGAAGATGCCACCAGCCACGGTTCGGCCAACGGGTCGGTGCTTGACCTGGGCACGGCGGTGGAGCCGTTGGCGCTGAGCTCGGTCGTCTTGGCGGGTTCAGCTACCGTCGGTTCGCGGCTGACGGTGACGGCCAGCTACACACCGGCGGACGCGGTGGTGAACTATGTCTGGTACCGGGGAACAAGCGTGATTCAGGGCGTGTCCGGGACCAGCTACACGTTGACGGCGCTGGATGCGGGCAAAGACCTGGTGGTCAAAGTGACGGCCTCGCACGGGGGCGTGACCACAGCGGCCAAGTATTCGAACCACGTGCTGGTGCCGGGGCAGCCGTTGGCCTTGAACGCGGTGGTGCTGTCTGGTTCGGCTACGGTCGGTTCGCAGTTGACAGTGGCGGCGGGCTACACGCCCCTGAACGCGGCGGTGAACTATGTCTGGTACCGGGGGACGAGCGTGATTCAAGGTGTCACCGGGACCGCCTACACCTTGACGGCGGCCGATGCCGGCCAGGACCTGGTGGTCAAGGTGACGGCCTCGTTTGGGGGCGTGACCACAGCGGCCAAGTATTCGAACCATCTGATCGTGCTGGGAGTGTCGCGTTTGGCGGTGGTGGGGACGGCCCAGGTGGGCCGGGTCTTGACGGTCGATCTCGCCTACGCCCCGGCCGGGGCGGTGGTCGAATACCGCTGGTACCGGGGCGTGTCGGTGGTGGGGACCGCTGCGAACTACGTGGTGCAGCCGGCCGATGTGGGCCAGGACATGGTGCTGAAGGTGACGGTGTCGCTGGCGGGCGTGGGGTCGTACTCGCGCTATTCGGCACACTTCTTCCCGGTGGTTTGAGCCCTGCTCCGGGCGCCGGTGAAGTGGCCACCCGGGTCCAGACCTGAGTTAGGCCATAGGCGTAAAGTGCGCCGAGTATTTCACCACCGACCCGAACCCCGCCGCGGACACTGTCACCTTCAACACCAGGTCGCGGTCAACATCGCCTGCCTGGACCCGGTAAGACGGACCGGTCCCCACCACCGACGTGCCCCGGAACCACTGATACAACACCACCGCCTGCGCCGGGCCGTAAGCCACCTCAGCCGTCAACACTTGACCCGCCCGCGGCGTGCCCACCACCGCGACATTGGCCACCCCGAACACCTTCACGTGATCCGAGTACTTCACCACCACGTCCCCGCCCGGGCCGGTAGCCCAGACCTTGCAGACCAGGTCCGCGCCGCCATCCGCGGCCTTGACCAAGTAGCCAGCCGATCCGCCCCGGCTGGTCACGGCCGCCGTCCCCTTGAACCACTGGTACTCGAGCGTGGTCCCGACCGGTCCCACCGCCACATCAACCCCCAACGTTGACCCCACCACCGCCTGCCCCGTCACCCGCGGCAACCGGGTATAGCTCACCGGATCAGGGTCTTGAGGCACCAGCAGTTCCACCGATTCGACCCGGAAGGCAGTTTGGCCTACCCAGCGGGACGTGGAACCCCAACTGACCATGATTTTGGTCACCTGATCCAGGTCCAACCGCCCATTCGGGTCGGCCGGGGCCGAGATCGCGTCATTGGTGGCGGCGTTGAAAGCCAGGCTGTAGGAGCCATCGGCCGCGCGGGGTACGTTGGCCACCCACTTGTAGCGGCCGGCCTCAATCACTTGGATGGTCAAGGCCGCGCCCGGCGGGCGGGTGAGACCCTGCCCCGCGATGGGGCTGAGCTGCACCCTCAGCCCGGCGCTGGCGGCCAGCGTGGCGCGGTAGCTCTCCGGGATTTCGACGGCGGGCGCCACCCAGGTGTTGCCGCTGGGCTGGTTGATGGTGGCCAGAACGCTGACCGGACAAAGCAAGTTGGCGCCCGGCCCGGCCCCCGTCACCACCGTCAGGCTGACATTGCTGGAGCCCAACTCCGACCACTCGGGGCAGGTGCCATTCGGCTTGAGGAGGAAGGAGCCCGGGGGCGCCTGGCTGAGCAACTCGATTGGCTCAATCTGGTAGGCGTAACTTGCCCCGGCGGGCGGCCCACCGGCCCAACCAATCATGATCTCCTGGACCGCGCCCAGGTCAAGCCGGCCGTTGCGATCTGTCACCGTCTCATTCCAGGCCGTGGCGAAGCTCGCCACGTAGGACCCGTCCGCCTGCCGTTCCAGGTAGGCGACCCACCGGCCGGCGTTGCCCGCCTCGTCGAGTTGGATCATGAGTTCCCGCCGCTCCTTGTCCAGGGCCGGAAACATGACGGCGTCCTCCACCGCCACGAAGCGCAGCCGCAGGCCCCACTGACCATCCAACTGGGAGCGGTCGGCCGCGGCCAGCACTAGCGAGGGGAAGACCCAAGTGTTGTCGCTCGGCTGGTTGACCGTGATGCGGGCAACCGCCGTGCAGGCGGTGCTGTCCGGCGTCACACTCAGGCTGGTGTTGCCAGAATGCCAGTTGTCGCGCCACCCAGGGCAGCCGCCCCCGGCGGTGAGCAGGACAGGGTTGGCGGTCGGCGCTGGCACCAAGTCCAAGCCCACGCGGGTGATGTCTGTCTGCCCGCCCTGGGTGGCCTCGACCGCGGCGTAGCTTTGGCCCAGGTTGGCGCCGGTGGCAATGAAACGGCAGGTCGCTTCGTTGCCGTCCCAGGTGGGGCCCTGCGCCGCCAACCCCGCACCGGCCAGGCAGCGCAGTTCGTCTGGGCGGATCGCCGCCATTGCGGCCTGATGCACCTTGACGGTCACCGCCATGGTCTGGCCCACCTGGACTTGCGGCCGGGTGTAGCGGGCGGCCGGCCGAGCGACCACCTCCTGGTTGTCCACAAACACCCGGCTTTCCAGCCAGATCGCACCCACGGCCGAACTGGCGGCGGGCGCGAAGGTCACCGCCTGGGCGTCACTGGGCAAGCCGCCGATGCCGCTCACCAGCACCGGTCCGCCCGCGGCCCTGGCCTGCTCCAGGGTCAAGGGTTGTCCAAAGACATCCTGGAAGCCGGCCGCCTGGGCCAGCACCGAGCCATTGCCGCCCCAGGTGATGGCCAACTGGACGCCATCGGGCCTCTCGAAGTAGACCGTGCGGCCGTCACCGTGCCGCTCCAGCGCCACTGTCTGGGCGCCCTCTAGGAAGCGGGTCAGCAGCGCGATCGCCAGGTAGGCCGGCCGGGGCGAACCGTCCAGGCGGGTAATGCCCCACTCCACATTCGGGGTGCTGCCGGCGGTGCGCGGCTCATAGTAGGCCGGCCAGAAGAAGCCGAAGACCCGCTCGTAGCCGGTGGCGAAACCCAGGGCGTAGGTCTTGACCAGAAATTCGGCCTGCTGCAGTTCCTCGGCCCGCGTGCCCACGCCAGCCGGGTCGTAGTGCTGGGCAAAGCCCCGCTCGGTGATCCAGCCGGGCAGTTGGTCAACTCCGTAGGCCGTGTCGCGGGTGGCGAAGTTCCGCTGGTAGAAGTCGTCCCATTGGAGGGCGCTGCTGGAGGCCCAGGTGGCATTGTCACCGTAATAGTGCTGGTTGCGGGCCGCGATGAAGCTGGCTACGCCGTTGGCGTAGACCTCGGCCATGAACTCCGGGTTGGTGGCGCCGGCCTCGGCCCCGATCAGGACCTGGATGTCCGGGTTCACCGACTTGACGCCGGCCGTAAACGCCTTCAGGCCGTTGGCGTACTGGAAGGGGTAGTTGGTTGAGAAGCTGGCAAGGTTGGGCTCGTTCCAGTACTCCACGTAGGGCGTGTAGGGACCCAATATCCGGGCGTATTCCTGGCCAAAGGCAAACAACTTGTCATAGTCCAGGGGCAGTTTGGACGTGACGTCCGGGTCCTTTGAGCAATTTGGGGCGTTGGCCCACATCTGCACCACCTCCAGGCCGGCCTGGTCCAGAATCCGGGCCACGGCCGGAAACTGCTGCCAGTTGAAGGCACCGCAGAGCCCCTGGACCTGCCACCAGTCCATGCGGTCCCGCACCGAGCCGATCCCGGCGAGGCGCAGCATCTGCGCCGTCCGGGTGGCGTTGGCTAGCAGGTTGGCCGGGTTGGCGTAGACCCCGTCGAAGGTCCAACTGGGCCCGGCGTCGATGCCAAAGCGGGTTTCGGCCGGCTGGTCCCCGGCCGGGACCACCACCACCGAATGGGCCCCGGGCCACACCACCTGACCGCCCAAGGTCAGCGCCAGGTCGTAGTAGCCCACCGCCAGGGCGCCCAGGGTGAACTCAATCCGGGCGCTCCCGGCCGCCTTGGCTACCGTCCACGTGGTGACCGGGTTGCCGCTCAGCGGTGTGGCGGTCAGCGTATAGGTCCCGGCCGTGGTGGCTGGCACGATGTCAAACCGCAGTGTCACCGCCTCACCGGCAGTGACGGCCTTGGTGGCGACGCTTAGCCCATCTACCAGGGTGGCGGTCTCGCCTGCCGCCTCAGCGGCGGCCAGTTTGACCGCTGGTCCGGGCAAGACCAACCCGGCGGCGGCCAGGCCGGCGGCCAAGGTGAGAGCGAGTGATTGACGGGTGTGGCGAAGCCGCTGGGAGCGGAACATGGGCGGGACCTTCCTGCGCAGTTGATGGGGAACCAAGCGCTCCGAAGGTAAGCCCGGGCACCGCCGCGCTACCTCCCCCAGATGGGGGATTCGTCAGGCGGCGTCGACAACCAGGTTTGGGTCTCACGGACCGGCCGTTTCGCCTCAGGCCGCCAACCTCGTCAGCCTGTAAGGGCGGGGTTGGCCAGTTCCTTCAGGGCCTGGGCGTGTTCAGCGTCCAGCACCCGTTTGATGGCCGGCACCGCGGCCTCTTCGATGCTGTGGCCCAGCAGGGGCACCGCCGCCTTGACATCGGCCTGGAAGTCCATCTGGCTGCCCTGGGCGGTGGGGGTCAACTCGGCCGTGCCGGCCATGTGAACGGGGGCACCGGGAATCTCGCCGGCCACGGAAGCGACCCGTGAGCCGTCCGGCTCGGGCGGCTCCCAGGCCACCGCCTGGCGGATCTCCAGGCCGCCCGGCAGCAAGCCCCGCACCCGGGCAGGGAGCTGATCGGCCGCCATTGTGCGTCTGACGGTGACGGTGAAGCCGCCCGCGGCCGAGCCGGCCACCATGGCCTCGCTCGCCATGGCCTGCGAGGCTTCGGCCGCCCGCAGTGCAAAGCCCTTCGACGCGAACAGGTTGGCCACCTCCGCGGGGGGCGCCGGGTAGGCATAGCGGGCCGAGATTCGCATGGCCCTAGCGTACCGGGCCGAACCGTGCCATCAGCGGGCCGTCAGCCGCAGCCCAGCAGCCTCAGGCCGTAGGCTGGTGGAGTGTCGACCCTGACCAACATCATCGAGCGCGAATCCGACCTGGAAGTGGCGGACAAGGAATGGCTGCGCCGGCTGACCCACGAATGGCAAATCGTGGCGGATTTGGGCTTCGCCGACCTGGTGCTGTGGATCCCCACCCGTGAGGGCGGCTTCATTGCTGGGGCGCTGTGCCGGCCAGGCACCGGCTCCACCATCTACTACGAGGACGTGGTGGGCACCCAGGTGGGCCACGCCCAGGCGGTCGAATTCCAGGACGTGCTGGCCAGCGGCGTGATCCACCGCCAGCACGAGCCACGCTGGTATGGCAGCTACGGCGTGCGGGAAGAAGTGGTGCCCATCTCCTACCGGGGCCGCTGCATCGCGCTGGTCACCCGGCACGGCAACATCGGGGCCGTGCGCAACCCGTCCCGCCTGGAAATCAACTACATGGAACTGGCCGATGAGCTAATCGGCATGGCCTCGCGGGGCGAGTTTCCGCCGTCTGCCGCACCGTCCGGATCGGCCCGGCATTCGCCCCGGGTGGTCGATGGCGTCATCCGGCTCAACACCCAAGGCCAAGTCTTGTTCGCCAGCCCCAACGCCCTGTCGGTTTTCCACCACGCGGGCGTGCTGACCGACCTGACCGGCTCCCTACTGGTGGAGATCCTGGCCGAGCGCCTGCGAGGCGTGGGCCACGTCGACGAGGCCATGCCGGTGGTGGCGATGGGCCGGGCCCCCTGGCTGACGGAACTGGTGGTGGGCGGCGTCAGCATCTCGCTGCGCTCGGTGCCCCTGACCAACCGCGGTCAACGCACCGGCGCCCTGGTGATGTGCCGCGACGTCACCGAACTACGCCGCTCCGAGATGGAGTTGATGACCAAGGATGCCACCATCCGTGAGATTCACCACCGGGTCAAGAACAACCTGCAGACCGTCA
>JAISTN010000327.1 GCA_031272565.1 Bifidobacteriaceae bacterium | reverse complement strand
GGGCGGCGGCTTCGCCTGCGGCCGGGGCTGGGGCCAGCGCGGTCAGGTCGGCCGGTTCGGCCAAGCTGATCAACCGCAGGGCGCCTGGGGTTTGTTGCAGGTCCTTGAAGGCCCGCTTGGCCAGACCGGTCAGCACGCCGGCCGGGGCCAGTTCGATTTGCTCCACCGGCGGCTCAGCCGCGATGGCCGCCAAGACCAAGTCCCAGCGCACCGGAGCCGTCACCTGGGCGATCAGGCGGCGAACGACATCGGGCCCCTGAGTGACCGCCTGCCCATCAAGGTTGGAGATGAAGGGCACGGCCGGGTCCCGGACAGTGGCCTGGGCCAGGGCGGCCTCGACCTCAGCTTGAGCTTCAGCCATGTAGTTGGTGTGGAAGGCGCCCGCCACCTGGAGCTTGATCACGCGGGCCCGGGTGGGCGGGTTGGCCGCCAACTTGGCCAGGGCCTCCAAGCTACCGCCGGCCACCACCTGGCCCGGGCCGTTGAAGTTGGCTGGCTGCGCACCGGCCGCCGTGATGGCCGCAATCACCTCCGTCGGGTCGCCACCCACCACGGCCGCCATGCCTGTGGGGACCGCCGCCGCGCAGGTGGCCATGGCGCGGCCCCGCACCCCCACAGTGCGGAACGCGTCATCTTCGGTCAGGACACCCGCAATGGCGGCGGCGGCAAACTCACCTACCGAATGGCCGGCTACCGCGCCAGCCCCCAACCTTGGCTGGGGTGACGCAGTCTGGGCGGCATCAAACGACAACAACGCGGCGGCCAGCAGTAACGGCTGTGCGATGGCCGTGTCGGCAATGACTTCCGCCGGGCTGATGGTGCCGTGGGTCAACAGATCGGTTTGTGCCGCCTCAGACCAGGCAGCCAGGCGGCGCTGGGCAGCCTTGCCCGTGGCAGGGTCGTCCAGCCAGGGGCTCAGCAGCCCCGGTTTCTGGGCGCCCTGACCTGGGCTCACCACGATACGCACGGTTCAAGTGTCGCCGCTTCGGGGCCGCCCGCGCCCCAGGCGGCGCGCACAGGGGTCCCAGACCCGATTTGTAGGACTCCTCCAAGGGCGCCGGCGGGCTAGCCCGCCGGCGCGGCCAGCCGGCCACAGGCCAGGGCGTGCTGCAGCACGTACGCCTCTCGCGGGTCGGTAGGGTCCCAGCCGCAGACCTCCGTGATCTTGCCCAGCCGGTAGCGCACCGTGTTTGGGTGAACGTACAATGCCCGCGCCGAACCTTCCAGCGAGCGGCCCAATTCAAGGTAGGTCGCCAGTGTCAGCAGCACATCCTTGCCGGCCGCCACCAGTGGGTCATAGATGGTGGCCCGCAAGGTGGCGGCCGCTGCCGAATCGCCCACCAGCAGCCGTTCCGGCAACAACTCATCCGCCTCCACCGGGCGCGGTGCGCCTGGCCAGGCCCCCACCGCATCCAGGCCGGCGTTAGCCGCCGCCAGTGACCGCGGCAACTGTGCCAGCCCGGCCACCGTTGGGCCAACCACCACCGGGCCCTCCCCAAAGGCCGGGATCAGGCCCTCCACGGCCGGCTTGAAGTCATCCAGGCCGCCCAGCAGCACCAGCACCCGGTCCGCCAGGAAACCCACCAGCATGTCCGGCACCGCCCGGCGCAGGGCATGGCGGATCTCCCCCACCGACCGTTCGCCCAGCGGCGCCTCGATGCCTACCACCACCGCCACCGCCCGGCCTTGGTCGCCCCATCCCAGGGCGGCCGCCCGGGACAGCAGCGAAGGCCCGATGTCCCCCCTCAGCACCGCGTCCACCACCAAGGCCTCAAGCCTGGCATCCCACGACCCGCGCAGCTCCGCTGCGCGGGCGTAAACCTCCGCCGTGGCGAAGGCGATCTCGCGGGAGTAGCGCAGCACGGCATCGTGTAGCTCGCTGGCCTTGCCGGGCGCTGACACCACGGCCGCCTCGGATTCGATCACGTCCACGCCGCTGCGCACCAGTTGCAGGGTTTGGCGCAGCGACACGGTCCGGGTCAGTTCGGCTGGCGCGGCCGCGAAGACCTCCTGCGAAGATGCGGCCGGCGCATTGGGGTCTTCGCACCAGGCGATGAACCGGCTGATGGCCTGCTGGGCCACCAGGCCCACCCAGGACCGGTCCTTGGCACTGAGAGCCCGGTACCAGTCATATTCCTGGTCAACCCGTTTCAGCAGGGTGGTGACCAGGCGGTCGCGGTGGGAGTGCAGGCGGCGCACCGTGGTGGCGCAGGGCACCGGGTGCGGGGGCGTCTTCGCCTTGGCCAGAGCGGCCTGGCTAGCCGCGGCTGGGGCGCTTTGGCTCTGTGTCTGTGCCATGGGGCCATGGTATTCGCAGCCTTTGTAGGACTCCAACAATTCCAACCCTTGCACCATCCCGCCGCCCCCGTTTGGTCACCCGCGGCCCGATGCTGCCGTGTTTCGTCAGGCGGGGACGGGTCCCAGGTGACGAACGTTTGTGAGCAGGAAGTGGCCACCTGGGACCTGGACCCGGGTGGCCACTTGGCCTTGGGGCGATCAGGCCGGGTCTGGCTCTGGCTGCTCGGCACTGGCCGGCTGGGCAGCCGCCACGGCGGCCGGGCGGCCCCGGTAGTAGCCCAGTGTCACCGCCACCCCAATAGCCAACAACCCCACCGTCAACACGAACGGCAAGGTGCGGTTCACACCGGACAGCAGCCCGCCAATCCAGCCGAACGGCGCCACCGCCAACATGATGACCGTGCGCTGCACCGCCATGACACGCGACCGTTCGGCCTGGTCAACGTTCAGGGCCACCAGGGCCTCGGCCAGCATGGCCAAGATGCCGGCGCCAAAGCCGTCCGCCAGCAGCGACACCCCCAGCAAGCAGTAGGTGGCAGCGGTGGCGCTGGTGCCACCGGGCGCCGGGATCGCCGCCAGCAGCGACTGCCCCGCCGCGTAAACCAGGAAACCCAACAGCAATGGTCGCTTGTGATGCAGGGCGTTGGTAACCCGCGGCACCACCGTGAACAGAAACAGGATCGCGATGATCGACCGGGCCATGGGGAAGAACGGCAGCAGTGGTTCCGGAACCAGCAGCTTCTTGGCGGCGATGACCTGCCAAAAGGTCGTGTTGACGGTGCCCACCGCACCCACCAGGGCGGCGATCACCAGCGAAAAGATGGTGCCCGGCGAACGCCGGATAATCCCCAGGACGCTCCGGTAGCCGGCCAGCAGGCGCCACAGCGGCACGCCGGCGGTTTCTTGGCGCCGGATCACACCCCGTTCAGTTTCATGGGACCACAGGTACAGGATGACGATCTTGGCGGCCATCACAATCAACGCGTTGAGGTACAGAATGCGGACGGCCGGCACCAGGTCGTAGCGGGCCACCAGCACCGCCGCGATGGGCGCGAACAGGGCAGACAGGTGCCCGGAGATGATCACCAGCGTGTAGATGCCGGTGATCTGTTCGCGCTTGGCGTCCTCAACCATCAGGCAATCCCAGGAGTTCTGCGTCACCTGCCAGGTGCCGTTGATCATGGAGGCCACCAGGAAGGACCAGAAGACCCAACGCTCCCCCACCACGGAGGCGCAAGCCCAGATGGCACAGGGAATGCACCAGGCCACCACGTCGAAAATGGCGGTGGTGGCCCGCCGGCCCAGTTTGTCGGTGATGACGCCGCCCAGCAGGCCCATCACCATTTGGCCCAGCATGCCGATTGTGCTGATCAACCCGATCTGCGCGTCATGCAGCCCCAGCGCCAGCATGTAGACCGAGGCGTACGGCAGGCACAGTTGCATCGACAGGC
>JAISTN010000303.1 GCA_031272565.1 Bifidobacteriaceae bacterium | reverse complement strand
GGCGGATCAGCCAGTGCCCGGTGTGGAGTACGGCGTCGCGGCCGGATTGGGCCCGGATGCGGGCGGCGGCCTCGGCCGGGCTGTCCGGCTTGCCCAGCACGGCACCGTCCAGTTCCAGCATCGAATCGCAGCCCAGCACCAGCGCCCCGGCGGGGGCGAGGGGGGCGGCGGCGGCCGCCTTGGCGCGGGCCAGGGCCAGCACCTGGCCGGCCGGCGGCAGATCGGGCTTGGCGGCTAGAGCCCCAGCCAGGACGGCGTCTTCGTCGACGCCGGTCACCAGCACTTGGGGGTCTATCCCGGCCGCCTGCAGCGTGGCTAGGCGGGCTGGCGAGGCGGACGCCAGGATCAGTGTCAGGGGAGGAGTGGCCACGGTTGGCAAACGGGCATTGGGCTAGCCGGTATAGGGTTTGGCGTCCTTGACCGTCACGGAGATCTCTTTGCCGGCCGGGGTGGTGTAGGTGCGGGTCTCGCCTGGGGTGGCGCCAACAATGGCGGCGCCCAGTGGGCTGCGCTCGGAGTAGACGTCCAGGTCGGCCGTGGCGGCCACTTCGCGTGAACCAAGCAGGAAGGTCATGCTCTGTCCGGCCACGGTGGCGGTCACCACCATGCCGGGTTGGACGGTCGAAGAGTCGGTGGGGGCCTCGCCCACCTGGGCGTCCTCCAGCAGGGCCTTGAGTTGGGCAATGCGCCCAGCCGTCTTGGCTTGCTCTTCCCGCGCGGCGTGGTAGCCGCCGTTTTCTTTCAGGTCGCCTTCGGCCCGCGCGGCTTCGATGCGTTTGACGATTTCCGCCATGCCTTCGCCTTGCAGATGGGCCAGTTCGGCCTGCAAGCGGTCATAGGCTTCTTGGGTCAGCCAGGTCGTCTGAGTCATGCGCCCCAGTGTACGGCCCAGACCTGGCCAGGTCGCGGCGGAGGCTGTGATAAGGGCCACAGTGGCCGGCTCGGCCAGCGCCGCCCAGCCGGGCCCAGTTTTGACCCCCCGGGGCGCCTGCGCTAACCTAAAACGTCCCCTGTGCGGATGCCTGTGGATGCCGCACGCCCGTCTCACCTGAGGCCGGGGGAACACCACTACACGACTAGTAAGGCTAAATACTGTGCGCACGTACACCCCGAAGCCGGGCCAAGTAGAGCGGGCTTGGCACGTCATCGACGCCACCGACGTGGTCCTTGGCCGCTTGGCCAGCCAGGTCGCGGTCCTACTGCGGGGCAAGAACAAGCCGGTCTTTGCCCCCCATGTCGACACGGGTGACTTCGTCATCGTGATCAACGCGGCCAAGGTTGTGCTGACCGGCAACAAGCTGACGGACAAGAAGGCCTACCGCCACTCCGGTTATCCGGGCGGCTTGACGGCCGTGTCGTACGGCCAACTGATGGCCACCCGGCCGGAGGAAGTCATCCGCAAGGCGGTGCGGGGCATGCTGCCCAAGAACCGCCTGGCCCGCCAACAGCTCGCCAAGCTGAAGGTCTATGCCGGTGCGGAACACCCCCACGGCGCCCAGAAGCCGCAAGTCTATGAACTGTCGCAGGTCGCGCAGTAACACTGAAGGAGAACCGTGACCGAAATCGCTGAGGACCAGCTGGTAGAAGAGCTGATCGAGGACGAAGAAGACATCCCTTCCGTCTACACCTCTGAGTCGCCCGCTGAGTCTGGCAAGGGACAGTCCATCACCGCCCCGGGGCGGGCGCTGGGCCGCCGCAAGGAGGCTGTGGCGCGGGTCCGCCTGGAGCCCGGTTCGGGCCAGTGGACCATCAACGGCCGCACGTTGGAGGACTATTTCCCCAACAAGCTGCACCAGCAGTTGGTGCGCTCGCCGTTCACGGTGCTGGACATTGAGGGTCGGTTTGATGTCATTGCGCGGATTGACGGCGGCGGCATCTCCGGCCAGGCCGGTGCGCTGCGGCTGGGCATTGCCCGGGCGCTCAACGCCATCGATGAAGAACACAACCGGCCCATCTTGAAGAAGTCGGGCTTCCTGACACGTGACGCCCGGGTGACGGAGCGTAAGAAGGCCGGCCTGAAGAAGGCCCGCAAGGCCCCGCAGTACTCCAAGCGCTGATCCGCCGGAATGGCTCGGCTGTTCGGCACCGATGGCGTGCGCGGCCTGGTGGGCCGCGACATCACCGCCGCCTTGGCCCTGAAGTTGGCGGCTGCGGCGGCCCGTGAGTTGGAAGCCGAAAGCGGCCTGGGCTACGGCCGGGCGGTGGACACTGGCGGCGTGCGGGATCACCGGCCGGAACCGGTGGCAGAAAAGATCCGTTTGCGCGCCATTGTGGGCGTCGATTCGCGGGTTTCCGGTGACATGCTGGCGGCGGCCTGCGCGGCCGGTTTGGCCAGCGCCGGCGTCGATGTGTTGCAGGCCGGCGTGCTGCCTACCCCGGGCCTGGCCTTCCTGGCCAAACATGAGGGTTTTGACCTGGGTGTCATGATCTCCGCCTCCCACAACCCGTTCGCGGACAACGGCATCAAGTTCTTCACCGGCACGGGCTACAAGCTGCCCGATGGCGTCGAGGACAAGATTGAGGCCCGCTTGGAGGAAGAGTGGGAGCCGGCGGTGGGGGATGCCGTTGGCGTCACCACCATTGACCACCGCTTGGTGGAGCACTACGTGGACTTCTTGGTGGCCAGTGCCACCACCCGCTTGGATGGCATGAAGGTGGTACTGGATTGCGCCAACGGGGCCAGCTTCTACGTGGCGCCGGAGGTCTTCCGCCGCCTTGGGGCGGAGGTCGTGTCGCTGGCGGTCCAGCCGTCCGGCAGCAACATCAACCAGGGGGTCGGCTCGACTCACCCGGAGCGCTTGCAGCGGGCCGTGGTGGGCCTGGAGGCGGACGCCGGCTTCGCCTTTGACGGCGATGCCGACCGCTGCCTGGCGGTGGATGCCTCCGGCGAGTTGGTGGATGGCGACAAGATTATGGGCATCTTGGCCACGGCCTTGCAGCGCCGTGGCGAGTTGGCTCATGACACGCTGGTGTTGACGGTGATGAGCAATCTGGGCCTGTTCAAGGCGATGGCGGCGGCCGGCATCAAGACGGTCACCACCGGGGTGGGTGACCGCTACGTGCTGGAAGAGATGCTGCGGGGCGGTTACGTGCTGGGCGGCGAGCAGTCTGGCCACGTCATCATGGCGCGGCACGCCACCACCGGCGACGGCACCCTGACCGCGGTGCAGTTGGCTTGCGAGGTGCGGTCCTCGCGCGAGTCGTTGGGGGCGCTGGCGGGCCAGTTCCCTGCCTATCCGCAGGTCTTGATCAACGTGCCCAACGTGGACAAGGCCCGGGCGGCCAGCGATCCGGCCGTGCTGGCGGCGGTGGCTGAGGCCGAGGCGCAGTTGGGCGACACGGGCCGGGTCCTGCTGCGGGCCAGTGGCACCGAGCCGTTGGTCCGCGTCATGGTGGAGGCCGCCACTGGACCTGAGGCGGAGGCGGTGGCGGAGAAGTTGGCTACTGTGGTGGCTAGGCACTTGGCCTTGTAGACACCTCTAGCCCCTGGAGCACCGTGGAGATTCTGGATCAGCTGAATACCTGGGTGCTGTCCTTGGCGGAGTCACCTTGGGTGTTGGTGGCCGTCTTTGGGGTGGCGGTGATTGACGGCTTCTTCCCGCCTATCCCCTCAGAAACCCTGGTGGTGGCGGCGGCCGCGGTCTATTCGGCCAATCACATGTGGCTGCAGGGTGTGGTGCTGGCGTTGGTGGCGGCGGCGGGGGCCCTGACCGGTGACTGCACCGCTTACACCTTGGGCCGGGTCTTCAACGCCACCGAGTGGCGCATCTTCCGGTCTGGCAAGGGGCAGAAGGCTTTTGCTTGGGCGGACCGGACCTTCCGGCGTACCGGCGCATCGCTCTTGATGGTGGCGCGCGTCATCCCGGTGGGCCGGGTGGCGGTCAACCTGACGGCCGGCACCATCAAGTACCCCATCCGGCGTTTTGTCCTGATCGATTCGATCGCGGCACTGTTCTGGGGCACCTATTCGACCGCCATCGGCTTTGTGGCCGGCCAGGCGGTGGGGTCCCAACCGCTGGTGGGCGTCGCGGTGGGGATTGTGTTCGCCGTCACGGTGGGCAGCCTGGTGCAGCACTTCTTGAACCGCCGGTTTGCCCGCCAGGACGCCGCCGCCCGCGCCGCCAGCCAGGTAGCACAGGACGGTCAACTCAGCCCGTAGCGAAGCCCCAGGTGTCTTACCAGCGGTCGTACCGGCCCTGATGCCCGATGGCGCCCGCCGGGCGGGGGCAAGGGGCAAGAGTAGACGACCGGATAGCTACCTTTGGGTATATCTGAGCACGGGCTGAGAAGCCGGCTGACTTGCTCTTGGAGGGACACCCCGGCCGGCGCGACACGCCGACAGGCTCGCCCGTGCTCGGGACGGTGATTTCACCGCTCTGCGCTTGGCGTTCACACCGTCTTCGCAGTATCTTTACACGGCGGCAATGGTGCCGCGACACAGTGACCTGTGTCCTTCTATCCCTCTGAGAGGAGCACTCGAATGAGTTCTCATCAACCTGCTCCAGCCTCCTCGGGTTCCACCGAGGGCCAAGAGTATTTCGCTGATCGATCCCTCAAGCAGGGCGCTGGCGGCTGGATCATCCTGGCCGGCCTGGGCGTCGCGTACGTGATCTCCGGCGACTTCTCCGGCTGGAACGGCGGCTTGTCCACGGGCGGCTTCGGCGGCCTGCTCATCGCCTTCTTGCTGATGGGCATCATGTACCTGTTCATGTGCTTCGGCATCGCGGAGATGTCTGCCGCCATGCCGGTGGCCGGCGCGGGCTATTCGTTCGCACGGCGGGCCATGGGCCGGTTCGGTGGTTACGCCACGGGCGTGGCCATCCTGATCGAATACGCCATCGCCCCGGCCGCCATCGCGACCTTCATCGGTGACTACGTGCGCGAGCTGTTTAGCTGGGAGTCCAGCTTCTGGCTCAACGTCGGCATCTACGCCTTCTTCTGGGTGGTCTTTGTTGGCGTCCAGTTGATCGGTGCCGGTGAGGCCCTCAAGACCATCTTCGTCATCACGGCTGTGGCCGTGGTTGCCCTGGTTGTCTACTTCGTGGCCATCGCCCCTCACTTTGATGCCAGCCAGTTGACCAACATCGAGCCAGACGGATCGCTGGGGTCCAGTTCCTTCTTGCCGTTCGGCATCAAGGGCACCCTAGCCTCCTTGGTCTGCGGCATCTGGTTCTTCCTGGGTATCGAGGGCGTGCCAGTGGCGGCCGAAGAAGCCAAGGACCCCAAGCGCGACATGCCCCGCGGCATCATCATCGGCATGCTGTGCCTGCTGGTGTTTGGCGCCCTGGTGCTGTTCCTGTCGCCTGGTGGCACCAACGTGGCAGTTGATGGCTGCGCTACCGACATCGCCTCGACCACCCCGGGTGGTTCGGCCTGCATCGCCGGCGCCGGCGCGCCGCTGATCGTCGCCCTGAAGGCTGCCGGTGCCCAGTCGTGGATCGTCACCTTCGTCAACATCGCTGGCCTGGCTGGCCTGATCGCCAGCTTCTTCTCGCTGATCTACGCCTGCTCGCGCCAGTTGTTCGCCCTGTCCCGCGCCGGCTACCTGCCCCGTTGGATCTCCGTCACCTCGAAGCGTAAGGTCCCCACGCTGGCCTACATCGTGCCCGGCACCATCGCCTTCCTGTTGGGCGCCTGGCAGCAGGACGGCGGGCGCATGATGGACATCGCCGTGTTTGGCGCCACCATCTCCTATGTGATGATGAGCCTCAGCCACGTCATCTTGCGGATCCGGGCCAAGGACCTGAAGCGGTACTACCTGACGCCAGGCGGCGCCATCACCACCGGCATCGCCACGGTGCTGGGTGTGGTCGCGGTGGTCTCCGTCTTCACCTACGATCCGCCGGCCGCCTTGATGACGCTGGGCGTGTTCGTGGTGCTGATGGCCTACTTCCTGCTCTATTCGCACAAGCACGTGGTGGGCAACGCGCCTGAAGAAGAGTTCGCCATCCTGGCTCAGCAAGAAGCTGAACTGAGCTAACTCCCACTCCGGGACACGGGTCTACGGCGGCCGGGGGCTTGCTTTCAAGTCCCCGGCCGCCGCGACCCCCTTGCCGTTGGCGAGCACGGCAGGGGGCAGCCCATGAGCACGGTGCTCAACCGTGCGTCCGGCTGCTCGCAGCGGTATGCTGCTGCTCGTGAAATGTAGTGAGCACGAAGGCGTGCTCACGGGTGCTCAATGGTCCCTGGTTCCGGCCAGTCCCACACCACTAGGAGGTGTTCACCGGTGATTGATGATCCCCTGAAGTCGGCTGTACTCAGCATGAAGATCATCCCCAACGTCAACGAGGAGCTGAAGGCGGAACTGCAGCTCCCGGAAGGCCACGTCAGCATTGGACTGTTCACCACGGACTGTGACGATGTGGCTTATACCGCCTTGGATGAGGCCACCAAGAAGGCCGATGTCAAGGTGGTCTACGCCAAGTCGTTCTACGCCGGCGCGGCCAACGCCAACACCAAACTGGCGGGCGAGATCATCGGCATCATCAGCGGCCCCAACCCGGCTGAGGTGCGGGCCGGCCTCGATGCGATCTGCGACATGATCGAAAACGAGGCCTGGTTCTTCAGCGCCAATGAGGACGACACGATCTGCTACTACGCCTTCTGCATCAGCCGCACCGGCAGCTACCTGTCAGAGGTGGCGGGCGTGCCGGAAGGCACCGCGATGGCCTACTTGATCGCGCCGCCGGAAGAGTCGGTTTACGGGCTGGACGCCGCGCTGAAGGCGGCCGAGGTCACCTTGAGCGCCTTCTACGGTCCGCCCAGTGAGACCAACTTTGGCGGTGGCCTGCTGACGGGCGAACAATCCGCCTGCAAGGCGGCCTGCCAGGCCTTTGCCGAGGCCGTCAAGTACGTTGCCGCCCATCCCACCGAGTACTGAGCGGGGTGGCCATGCAAGCCATCGGCATGATCGAGACCAAGGGTCTGGTCGGTTCGATTGAAGCAGCGGACGCCATGCTCAAGGCGGCTCAGGTTGGCCTGATGACCAAAGAGCACGTGGGCGGCGGCCTGGTGACCGTGATAGTGACGGGCGATGTGGGCGCGGTCAAGGCGGCGGTAGACGCCGGCGCGGCTGCGGCCGGAAGGGTTGGCGAGTTGGTTTCCGTACACGTCATTCCCCGGCCCGATGGCGAAGTGGGAACCATGCTGGGCGAGGGCACCATTGAGGCCGCCCAAGTCTTGCAGACCTCGCCGGCGCCGGCCCCCGGTGTCGCCACGGTCAACCCTGGCACCCAGCGGGCCGCGGCGGTGGCCCCGAAGCGGCCGGAGACGGGCGCCTCCGTGGTGGCCACCCCGGCTCCTGTCCCCGCCTCAGCCCCCGCGGCGCCGGCCCCGGCCGCCAAGCCGGAACCCAAGG
>JAISTN010000273.1 GCA_031272565.1 Bifidobacteriaceae bacterium | reverse complement strand
ATTGACCCTCACCCTGACCTGGGCCAGCTCCGCCCAGGCCGGGCGGCGCAGCGCCAACTCCCACGGCCCCGCACCGGTGTCCTCAACCACCACGGTGACGCGACCGGTGGCGGGGTAGTCGGTTTCAATGCTGAGGGCGACCTGACCGGCATCGAGGGCGGCCTCGACGCGGCTCGGCATAAACAAATGAAGCTGCAGGCCCTGGGCGTCCCGCGTCGCCACCCAGCGGTGCAGGCCGGCCACGATCCGCATGATGTTGGGCGGGCAGCAGGCAGTTTCGAACCAAGGGGCCCGGCTGCCCTGTGCCCCAGAACGGACCGGCCGCACCGACGGATCGGCCGGCGGCAAGGGCACAAAGCGTTCCGCCGGGTTGCAGTAGAAAAAGCCAGTCCGGGCCTGATCGGTCGAGGCGGCGAACAGGTTGTGCAGGCAGCAGTCGATCGTGTCGGCAAACCGCGCCTCGCCTGTAGCCAACAGCAGCCGCCAAGAAGCCAGCATCAAGCCAATCGTGGCGCAGGTCTCGCCATAGACGCGGTCCGGCGGCAACTCGTACGGCTCGCCAAAGGCTTCCCCTTCGGCGCGCGAGCCCAGGGCGGCCGTCGGGTAAAGCTTGGTTTCCGTAGCCGAGCGCCACAAGCGGATCGCAGCTTCCAGCAGGCTCTGATCGCCACTCCCCAAGCCGATCTGCGCCAACGCGGCCATCAGGTAGGTCGCCCGGACGGCGTGGCCCACCGCCTCGGACTGTTCCCGCACCGGCCGGTGGTCCTGATAGTAGGCGGCGCCCTGGTCTAGCTGGGACCGGATGGTGCCGTGCCCCCGGCGCCCACGTGGCGGCGTCCTACCCCTGTGACGATTGGGCGTCGCGGAGTGATGTGCCACGCTGGGCACGCGACATTGGGCTGGTGGTCACGTTACACGGCCAGCATTTCACCGGCCGGACGTTCCTGACCTACGCCGCGGCCCTGGAGGCTCTGAAATGGGTGGCCGGCCGGATTGATCCCCGGCACATCTTGGCCTACCTGCCCGGCTGGGAGGGGCGCTACTACCGCTGGTATGGCCGCTACCAGCCGGACGAATCGCTGGGTGGCGCGGCCGGGTTGGCGGCGCTGATCGACGGCGCCCATGACCTGGGCTGCCACGTCATGCCGATGTTTGGCGCCAACATCGCCTCGCGTGATGTGCCCGGCTTTGAGCGCTGGGGCGAGCCTGGCCGGCAGCGTAACCCCAGCGGCTTGATTCCGGTGGGCTCGGTCGACTGGGATGCCTCGCGGCACTTCGACCACGGCTTTGGGGCGGTTCTGAACACCGCCTATGCGCCGTGGCGCCACCACCTGGTGGAGCAGATCGCGGGGCTGTGCCGGCGGTTCGGTTTCGACGCCACATTCTTGGACATCAGCGCCATGTATGCCAACGACCCGTTGGGGCGCACCACCGATGGCATCCGGTCGCTGGCGGTCGAGTTGCACGCCCGGATGCCCGGCCACCTGCTGGCCGGCGAGGGCTGGTTCGAAGGCATCTGCGATGTCATCCCCCTGGTCCAGACCGGCCACCGGCAAAACGTGCCCACCTACCATGACGTGCCCTGCCCGGAGTGGTTCGAGCGCACCAACCGTCAGTTTGGCCACGTCAACCTGGGTGATGCGGCGCATCATTCCTCCGGTGTGCATGAGGCCGGCTACGTCAAGGCCTGGCGCCTGCCCGTGCGGCGGTCCATCATCCCGACCCTGGCCTTGGTGGAAGACACCATCGAGGCCGCCCCAGACCGGGTGGAACTGATCCTGGAAGACGCCCGCCAGTACATCCAGCAATACCTGTAGGAGCGCACCAGACTCGGCCAGCCAGCACAGCGACGGGGAGCAAGCGCGGCGGGCGCTAGGCCGAAGGTCTAGCCCCGCGCTGCGCTTGCGACGGCGACGATGGCGCGTTCCACCGCGTAGGCGCGGGCCGTCTTGGTGCCGGCGCCGCCCAGGCCTTTGACCTCGGCATCGGCCCGTTCGACCGCCAGGATGGCGCGGCCCAGGCGAGGGCCGTCCCAGCCGCGCAGTTGCTTCCAGGCCTTGTCTTCCTGCCACTGCTGGATGCCGAAGTCCTGGGCCGGGTTCTTCTTGGCTGCCTTGGCGCCGCCCACCCTGGCCATGGTGCGCAGCGTGGAACCCAGCGCCGCCACCAGCGGCACCGGGTCCAGGCCGGAGCCCAGGACGTGCCGGGCCAGGGTCAAGGCCCGCGCCACGTCACCCACCACGGCTGCCTCCGCCACCTTGAAGGCGGTGGTTTCGATCTTGCCGCCGTAGTACCGGTCCACCATGGCCCGGCTGATGCGGCCTTGGGTGTCCGCGGCCAGTTGGTTGCAGGCCGCCGCCAGTTCGGCCAGGTCGCCGCCAATCGCTTCGACCAGGGCGCGGACGGCGTCTTGGTCGATCAGGCGTTCATGGGACCGGAACTCCGCCGTCACAAACTGGTCTTTGTCGGAGTCCCACTTCAGGACCGGCACGGTCACGTCCACGGCGCCGTTGGCCCGCAGCGTGTCCAGCAGCTTCTTGCCCCGGTTGCCACCGGAGTGGCGGAAGATCACCACGGCGTCAGGGTTGGGTTGCTGGGCGTAATCCAGAGCTTCCGCCAGGAACTCGTCTGTGATCCGCTCGACACCGCGGACCACCACCACCGTGTGGGTGGTGAACAGGTCGCCGCTGGCCGCCTCCGCCAGCGCCAGCCCATTCGGGGCGGCCGCGTTCAGGTTGGTCACGTCCGTGTCTGGGTCCGCCTGCTGCGCCAGCCGTGTCACGCGCGCGATGGCCCGTTCACCCAACAGGTCTTCTGGGCCGGCCACCAGCACCAGCGGGGCTGGTTCGGCCCGCTCCCAAGGGATCGAAGTCTTGGCGCGTGGCGGCATGTCACAAGCTTGCCACAGGGGACCGACATCCAAGTGCGTTGGCGCCGGCCCAGGTCAACTGCGGCCAGGCTCTCAGCACGCCACATTGGTGGTCAACGCGCCGTCTGGGTCCAGGCTGAAGATCACCGTGCCGGCCTGGTCTGTGCGGCACAACGCCGCCCCGGTGGCTGCATACAGTTCCATTGCGCGGTCGCTGGGATGCCCGTAGCTGTTGCCCGCCCCAGCGCTGAAGACCGCTACGGCCGGGGCCAGCGCCTGCGCCAGGGCGGCCGATTGTCTAGCCGAACCGTGATGCGCCGCCACCACCACTCCCCCGCTGACCGGTTCTGCCAGGCGCCTCGTGGCGCCCAACAGGCTGTCTTGCCCCGCCGTCTCCAGGTCTCCCAGGGCCCACCAGTTGACGCCTCCGGCCTGCGCCAGTACCACCAGGCCGGCATCGTTGACGGCGCTGTCGCTGATGGCGGCGTTGGCGCAGGCGGTGTCCAGCACCGAGGGCAACAGGGTCAGCGACAGGTCCCCGGCGGTGGCCGTCACAGGGCCGTCCAGCGAGGTGATGACTCGTTCGGCCGCGCCGGCGCCGGCCATGGCCGCCGCCGCGCGCCCGGCCGCTGTGGTCTCGCCACAGGGGTCTGGATGCACGTACCAACCAACGGCACGGCCTGCTGCAGCCTGGGCCACACCTCCGGCGTGGTCGGCATGAAAGTGTGTCAGTACCACCGCGTCCAGGCGCGCCACCCCCAGGCGGTCCAGGCAGGCGGCGACGCCGCCGTCCACCGGGCCGGCGTCCACCAACACCGCCGCCTGGTCCCCCGACCTCAAGGCCACCGCCGTGCCTTGGCCTACATCGCAGACCGCCGCCACCCAGTCCTGGCTGGCGCCGCCCACACCCAGGCGGATCACCCGCCGGAACGGCCCCGCCCAAGGGCCGGCCACCACCACAGCCAGGGCCAGGCCCAGAGACAGCCAGCGCCGGGCTCGGGGCGGCGCACGTTTGCCCGCCCACCAGGCCAGGGCCGCCAAGAGCAGGGCTGCTGCCAGCTTGCAGGCCCCGATCACGCCATCGGGCCAAGCCATCACCGCGCCCGGCCACCCGGCCACCCACAGTGCCACCCGGGCAATCCACCAGGCCCCGGCGCCGCTGGCGTGGGCGGCGACATCGGCCACCAGAGACACCCACCCCAGGCCGGGCAGCCCCGCCAGGGGACCCAACAGGCAGGCCCCCAGGCCCGCCACCGTCACAAGGGGCAGCGCAGGGACCGCCAGGACGTTGGCCGGCACGCCGGCCAACGGGACCGTGCCGGCAAAGATCACCACAATGGGCGCGCAGACCAACTGGGCGGCAGCGGTCAATGCCACCGCCTGCGCCAGGCGCTTGGGCAGATGGGCCCGCAGCCGCCGCTCCAGTGCCGGCGCGACCAGGATCAACGCGGCCGTCGAGGCGACCGACAGCGTCAGGCCAAACGAGCGCGCCAGGAATGGATCGAGTATCAGCAGCACCAACAGGGCGGCGCCTAACGCCCCCAGGGCGGCCCGCAGCCGCCCGCCCACCAGGGCGATCAGGCCAACCCCGCCCATCAGTGTTGCCCTTAGCACCGACGGCGCCGGGCCCACCAGCGCGACGAAACCCAGCAGCACGGCCCCGCCAAGCACGCCCCTGGTGGTGCGCCGCAGCCCCGCCAGCGCCGCCAACCCCAGCACGGTACCGAGCACAATGGCGACGTGCGCCCCGCTGACCGCCGTGATGTGCGTCAGGGAAGTCGCCTTCAGGGCGGCGGACAGATCTTCGCCAATGCCACCGGTGTCGCCCAGCACAATGCCGCGCTCCAGGCCGCCCACATCTTGGCCCAGCGCCGCCGTGCGCTCTGCCAAACCCCGCCGAAGATCCAAAGCGGCGCCCCGCCAACCCGTTGAGTCTCTGATTTCGCTGACCGCAGTGGCGGAGACCAGAATTCTGGACCTGTCTGAGCGGTCAGTTTGTGCCAGGCGCCCCCGGACCACCACCACCTGTCCGGCCGACGGACACTCACCTACCGCCGAGGCCTCGCCCCCCGCCGCGGCATCGCCAGTCGCCGATGACGATTGGTTCACACCGGCCACCCCGGCAGCCTTGGCCGGGTCAATCCCCGGACTCTCCCCGTTGCCCCGATCCCAAGTTGCCAAGCTGGCTCCCCCAACCGGCTGGGCTTCACCGCTACCGGCGTCCCCGGCGGACACGCTCACCGCGACGGGCAGAAGGGCAGCGCTGACCCGGACCCGGCCTCTGACCGAGCCCCGGCCAGCCAGGTCCGTGACCTGACCTTCCAAGATGCAGGTGACCGCATCGCCCCAAGGCGATTCGTATTGCCTGGGCTGTTCATCAAGACGCAGTTCCACCTGGGACCGCTCGCCGCGGGCGGCCGCCTGGGCCAAGAGTGATCTGTCCAACGCCAAGCCCTG
>JAISTN010000215.1 GCA_031272565.1 Bifidobacteriaceae bacterium | reverse complement strand
TTTGGTCGGACGGCCGGGCAGCCAAAGGCTCCGGCGCCGGCTCCGGGTCATCGAACAGGGCCGGTTGAATGGCCGAGGGCCGGGACGAACCGGTCACCTCGAACGGAGCGGGGCGGGCTGGGGCCACGTCAAACGGGGCGGCCCGGCTGGGCGCCGGCCCACCCTGGGGCGGTTCGGACGGCAAATCGTCAAGCGGATCGGGGCGGCCCCGGTGAGCCCGGGCAAACCAGTCGGAAGACTCCATCTTGGCAAGTTCGGCGCGCCAATCCCGGGGCGCGGCACTGCCTGGCCCCGCGGCCTCTTCGGCCGGGGACCAGTCACCCATCAGATCGGGGTTCTCGGTCATGCCACCTCATCCCTATACAAACCATGTTTGCCGATGTACTGCACCACGCCATCGGGCACCAAATACCAGATTGGCGCCCCTGAGGCGGCGCGGCGCCGCACATCGGTTGAGGATATGGCCAAAGCCGGTACTTCGAGCAACGAAACACCCTGTTCGGGCAAGCCTTGGGCGTTCAGCGTGTGCCCGGGGCGGGTCACGCCAACAAAGTGGGCCAGCGCGAACAAATCAGCCGCATCCTTCCATTGCAGGATAGACCCCAGCGCATCCGCGCCGGTGATGAAGAACAGTTTGTCGTCCGGCCGGTCGGCGTGCAGATCCCGCAACGTGTCGATGGTGTAGGTCATGCCGGCACGCTCGATGTCGACCCGGCTGACCATGAAGTGCGGGTTGGCGGCGGTCGCAATGACAGTCATCAGATAGCGGTGCTCCGGAGCCGTCACAGCCTGGTTCTGCTTGAAGGCCGGCCGCCCGGTGGGCACAAAGATGACCTCATCCAAGCTGAACACGTAGGCCGCCTCGCTGGCGGCCACCAGGTGCCCATGGTGAATGGGGTCAAAGGTACCGCCCATCACGCCAACGCGCTTGGGCTCTACCTGCTGCGGCACACGGCCTCCTGAATCGAACGGGGGGACAGTTGATTCAAGCACCATATTGGCACCTCAAGGCCCCCCAGTGGGGTCAGGCGCGCTCGGTTGAGGCTAAGAGTCACGCCCGCACCTGCCCGTTGCCCACCGCGATCCACTTGGTGGAGGTCAGTTCGGCCAAACCCATGGGCCCCCGGGCGTGGAGCTTCTGTGTAGAAATACCGATCTCCGCCCCCAGGCCAAACTGGCCGCCGTCCGTGAACCGGGTCGAGGCGTTGATCATGATGGCGGCCGAATCAAGCCGGGCTGCGAACTGGTCCGCCGCCCACAGGCTCTCCGTCACAATCGCCTCGGTGTGGCCCGAACTCCACTCTTGGATGTGCCCGATGGCGCCCTCCAGGCCATCGACCACGCCCACCGCCATCTCCAGGTCCAGGTATTCCCGGCCCCAGTCTTCAGCGGTCACCGGCAGCACTGTGACGCCGGCCGGTGCCAGGGCCGCCACCGCCGCGTCGCCGTGCAGTATGACGCCGCGTTCCGCCAGGGCGGCCAGCGCCTGGGGCACAAACTCACGGGCCACCGCCCGGTCCACCAAGAGCGTCTCCGCCGCGTTGCAGACCGATGGCCGGTGGGTCTTGGAGTTGATCACAATGGGCAGGGCCTTGGACAGATCGGCCGCCCCATCGACGTAGACGTGGCAGTTGCCCACGCCCGTTTCGATCACGGGCACCACGGATTCCCGCACTACCGTCTGGATCAGGCCGGCCCCGCCGCGCGGCACCAGCAGGTCAACCAGGCCGCGGGCCCGCATCAAGGCGCGCACGCCTTCGCGGCCAAACGGGTCGATGGTCTGGATCGCGTCTCCCGGCAGGCCCACCGCTTCGACCCCGGCCCGCAGGGCTGCGATGATCGCCTGGTTGGTGCGCTCGGCCGCGCTGCCGCCGCGCAGAATGACGGCGTTGCCGGATTTCAAGCCCAGGCCGGAAGCGTCCACGGTGACGTTTGGCCGGGCCTCATAGATCATGCCGACCACACCCATCGGCACCCGCACCTGGCGCAGCTTCAGACCGTTTGGCAGGGTCGAGCCGCGCACCACCTCGCCCACCGGGTCCGGCAGGGCCGCCACCTCACGCAGGGCCTCGACAATGCCCACAATTCGTTCCGGGGTCAGCGCCAGGCGGTCCAGCAACCCCCTGGTTAAGCCGTTTTCTTCACCCAGGGTCAGGTCGACCCGGTTTTGGGCGACGATGTCGTCCGCGGCCGCCAGCAGCGCGTCACCCATGGCCAGCAGCGCGGCGTCCTTGGTGCCGCGGGAGGTCAGCGCCAGTTGGCGGGCCGCCAAGCGAGCCTGGCGGGCAATGTCATGGACCTGCTGGGTGATGGCGGGATCAACCTCTGTCATGACAGTCAAGCCTACTGGGCCACAGCACAAGCGCCGGGGACATAGCCCCAGTCCGCCAACTCGGCGTAGGTCTGCTCCGAGGGGAACTTCAGGATGTCGGATTCGGTGTCCTGCACCGTCAACACCACCGGCTCAGTGTCTGATCCGGCCACCTGGCGCAGCACCCCGGCCAGGTCGAACAGGCCGGTGCCGCGATCGACCCACACCCCGCCGGCGGCGGCGTAGGCCAGCCGCCGGGCCACCAGCGGCTGTGTCAGCGCGCCGCGGGCCTGCTCGGCCAAGGCGGCGAACACCAAGGCGCCGTTGCTGGCCCGGGCCCAGGTGCCATGGTTGGCCTGGGCCACCTGGTCGCCATCGGCCGCCACGTCGCCTGACGGGTGCCGGGAGCGCACCAAAGCCAAGACCGTTTCACCGTCCAGCACCTGCCGGCCGGCCGCCAAGACCAGGTGGGCTTTGGGATCGTCCACCGGTTCCACCACGTCTAGTTCCAGCCCGCCCAACGCATCGACCACCTCTACCAGGCCCTTCATGGTCACCACCACCAGGTGCTCCACGGGGATGCCCAGCCCGGTGCACATGGCCTGGGCAAACGCAGCCGGGCCGTCGTTCAGGGTCAGGTTCAACCGGTTGGGGCCCTGGTCCAGGATCAGCAGCAGGTCCCGCGGCACCGACATGACCCGGGCCGGCTGGGCGCCGCCGGCCGGCACCTGGACCACCAAGATCAAGTCCGCCCGGTCCCCGGGGCCGGCCTGGCCGGCCCCGTACAGGTCTTCACCCTCCGGCTTGTAGGCCCGGTTGTCGGAGCCGACAATGACCCAGGTTTCACCCGGCGCCTGCGCCGCCACGGCCGGCAGGTCGAGCCGCTGGACTTGTGACACCAACCGGGCCGCGTCCAAGCTCAGCCCCGCCAGTAACGCCAACACCAGCAGGCCGGCCACCGCCAGGCACCACCTCAGGCGGCCCCGGCGGCGCGGCCGGTCAACGTTCACGCGCACTGCCCGCCACCACCTGAGCCGCCACCACCAGGTTCTCCGAGGCGTACCCGCCCGCCTCCAGCGTGGCCCCTTCGCGGTGGTCGCAGGTGACCAACAGCAGGCGGCCCGGCACCTGCTCCACAATCCGTGGATCGGTGCTGTAGTCGTCCTTGTCGACCGTCCACAGGTCCACCACCTCATAGGTCAGCACGCCATTGGTGGTGGTGACCTCCAGGGTGTCGCCCACCGCCAGGTCGCCCAGGGCATCGAAGACCGCACCGGTGCCGCGCACCCCGGCGTGGCCATACAGGTAGACGTTGCCCAGGGACTGCTCCCCCGGCATGTCGCCGTAGGCGACACCGTTGACGCCGCCCTCCTGCCAGTAGACGGCGTCCACCCGCGGCGGGTCCACGCAGACGATGACGCCGTCCTCCAGGCAAGGCTGCCCGGTCCGGCCGTCTTTGCCCTGGGCCGCGTCAGCGGCCGTGTAGGTGACCACCTGGGCGTCCAAGGCCATCGCCGGGATCGAAATCCACTCCGGCAGCCCCGCCTGCCCTGGTGGAATCTTGACCACGGTTGGCGTCTGACCCGGGTCGGTCTGGCTAGCCCCGGCCGTCTGGTCTGGTTCCACCTGAGCCACATAGGTGCCCTGTGGCGTTGGCGGCGCCGCCCCCAAGTCCTCACCCTTGGACCGCGACCAGGCCAGCGCCAGGGCCACAATGCTAACGCCCGCCAGCACCACCGCCACGGCCGCCAGGGCCAGCTTCAGGCCCCGCCGGCCCGCCGGTTTGGCAGGTCCCTCCGGCGGCTCCTCTTTAACCTGACCGGCCGGCCCCGCGCCCTCCGCCACGTCGATCGCCACTGCCGGCGGCTCCTCTTCAACCTGACCGGCCGGCCCCGCGCCCTCCACCGCGTCGATCGCCACTGCCGGCGGCTCCTCTTCGACTGGGCTGGCCGGCCCTGCGCCCTCCACCGCGTCGATCGCCGCTGCCGTCGGCTCCTCTTCAACCTGACCGGCCGGCTCTGCGTCCTCCACCGCGTCGATCGCCACTGCCGGCGGCTCCTCTTCGACTGGGCTGGCCGCCGGTGCCTCCGGCTCGCCCGCCGGCTCCAGTTCGCCCGCCGGCTCCAGTTCGCCCACCGGCTCCGGCTCGCCGTCGGCCTGATTCACCGCCCGCAGGCCGCCAAGAGGCGTCGAGGCGTCCAGGTCCGCCTGGTCTGCCAGCTCCCCGGACGCAACTGGACTGGCCGGCGGTTCAAGCTCGCCGGACACAGGCAGGTCTACCGGCTGGGGGGTGGTGTCTGCTGGGTCTTCAGCCATCAGTCTGCTCCAAGCTGCAACCGGCCAGGTGATAGCCCATGGCCTCCAGTTGCTCAAAGGTCTCTTGCCCGGCCAGTTCCACCAGTTCCTGGCTTGATTCCTTGGTCACCAGGACCTGGGCCGGGCCCTCGATCCGCCCTAGCGTGCGGGCCAGTTCGAACAGGTTGGTGCCCTGATCCACCGCCACGCCGGCCGCCCCCGCCACCACCAGGCGGCGGGCCGTCAGCCAGTTGCCGGACACGGCCTGGGCCTGTTCGGCCAGCTTGGCCGCCACCAGGCCGCCCCGGGCCGTGCGGGCGGTTTCCGCCGCCTGGCTGGCCGCCGTCGCCGCATCGGCCCCCCGGGCCCGCACCAGGGCCACCACTTCCTTACCGGACAGCAGATACGTGCCCGTGCCGGGCAAACTGAGGTGCGCCGCCGGGTCGATCAGCGGCGCGTCAAACGTCATGGTCAACCCGCCCAGCGCATCGACCAAGCCAGCCAGGCCCTGCATGGTCACCACCACCAGGTGGTCCACCGGCACGCCCAGGCCCTGGCACATAGCCGCAGCGAACCGGTCCGCCCCCTGGCTCAGGGTCACGGTCAGCCGTTCGGAGCCGTCCACCGTGTTGACCAGCAGGTTGCGCGGCACCGCCAACAAGGTAGCCGCCTGGTCCCTGGATGCCGGCACCTGGACCACCAGGATCAAGTCCGCGTTGCCCAGACCCTGGTCCTCCCCGCCGCCGGCGGCAGCGGCGGCCCCGGCGGCGGACACCGTGGTGGGCCCGTCGACCCGGTCCGTGCCGTAGTAGTCCGGCCCGTCTGGCGTGGCCGCCCGGCTGTCGGAGCCAACAATCACCCAGGTCTCACCCGCCTGCTGGGCCGTCGCGGCCGGAATCTGGATCCGCTCCACCTGGCTGACCAGGTGAGCGGCGTCGACCGACACCCCCGCGGCCAGCGCCAACACCAGGACGCCGGCGGCGGCCAGCACCGTGGCGCCCCGGTCGCGGTAGGGCTGCCTAGCGTGTACTGGCACGGCCCACCACCACTTCTGCTACCACGGCCAAGCCCTGGGCCGCCTGGCCGGTGCCCTCGGCACCGTCCCGGTGGTCGCTTTCGATCAGCACTAGCCGGCCCGGTACCTGTTCGGCCAGCCGGCCATCAGACTGGGCCTGCGCCCGGTCGAACTGCCACGACTCTGTCACCTCATACGTCAACACCCCATAGATGGTGGTCAACTCGATCAGGTCACCCGGCACCAGTTGGCCCAGCCGGTCAAACACCGCGCCCGCCCCCGGCACACCGGCGTGCCCGTGCAGGTAGACCGTGTCAGTGGCGTCCTCGCCCGGCAGGCCGCCCAACTCGACGCCGTCCACGCCGCCCTGCTGCCAATAGACCAGGTCCAAGGTGGGCGGGTCGAAGCAGACAATCAGGCCGCCGTTTAGACACGGCTGGCCCGTGTCACCAGCCTGGCCTTGGGCGGCGTCATCGGCCGTGTAGGTCACCACCTGGGCGTCCAGGCCAATCGCCGGGATGGCCAGGTGCAACGGCAGTCCCACCCGGCCCGCCTTGCCGCCCGCCGTGGCCGTCTGGGTGGCCTCTGCCTGGCCGGCTTGCGCCGCAGCGGTGGAGCTATCGCCGGTGTCGCCGGCGCCGGCCTGGCCACCCTGGTCAGCCAGGGCGGCTGCCCGCGGGGCCGAACCGCCGTGCCCGGCCGCCGCCACCAGCGTATAGCCGCCGGCGCCCAGGCAAACCAACGCCAAGAGGCAGGCCACACCGGCTAGCAGCCAGCGCAGGCCTGACTCATTGATCTTCTGGGGCGGGCGCAGGCTGCTCATCTTCAACGGTCACTGAGTGGGGCGGCTCGGTGTCGGCGGTGCCCAGGGTGGGTTGCTCTTGGGCGGTCACGTCCTGGGCCGGCTCATCCTGGCTGGGCTTGTCCTCCTGGTCGGTCGCCGAATCTGGCTGCTCCTGCTTGGAACGGCGCAGCAGGAAGGCCCCGCCGGTGCCCAAGATCAAAGCGGCCACGGCGGCGATGGGCCAAACCGCGCCGGGAATGCTGGAACCGCTACCGCCGCCCGTGCCGGTAGCCGTGGCGGCCGCACCACTGGCGCCCTCGCCGGAGCCGGCCGGCTGGCCGGGCTCTATGCCATCAGTGCCCTGGCCATCGGTGCCGCCCGTGGTCTCATCCCCGGGATAGACCGACGGTGTGTCTGCCGCACCACCCGAACCGTCGGTGGCGCCGGGGGCCGGCACCTCCGCCAGGGTGGTGATGGTGGTCCGGCCTACCGGGATCGCCACGTCCTCTTCGTCAGTGCCGCAGACGGCCAGAATGTCGAAGGCGTCAAACGTCTCAGGGTAGGTCGCGATGGGGTGTTCCAGCGTCCAGGTGTCGCCCTCCGGCAGCGGCATGGTGCTGCCGGCCATACCGGACAAGATCTCTGGGTATTCCGAATCCCGCAGGCCTTCCAGCACCAGCACATAAGCCTTGGCCGGGTCCAAGTCTTTGCACGGTTCGGTTGAGCCGGTCACCGTCAGAATGTCGTTGACCTGCACGCCCGTGGCAGGCGTGACCGTCAGGCTGCCCGCCTTGACCTCATCCGGCGTGGTGGGAGTCTCCTCCGGCGGCACCGCATCCAGGCTGGTGACGCTGACCTGGCCAACTGGAATGAAGGTGCTGCCCTCGGCCCCGTCGTAGACGCAAACCGCCTGCAGATCGAACACGTCGTAAGTGTTGATCAAGGGGGTCACCAGGTGCTGGACGGTCCAGGTGTCGCCATCGGGCACCGCCAGCAGGTCACCCGCCACGCTCTGGCCGTTGATTGGATAGGCCTCGCCGCGCGCCGCTTCCATGACCACGATCTGGATGGCCGAACGGTCCACGCCCTCCGCTTGGCACGGAGCGGTGGGGCCGGAAACCGTCACCAGGTCGCCCTCCGCCAGATTGGTGGACGGGGTCACCTCGATACCGGGTGGGTCATCCGGCGCCGCCAGTGCGGACGGCGCGGCGGCACCCAAGACGACCAGGGCGGTGGCGCCCAGAACAGCCAGGGCTTTTCTTGAACTCCGGACAAGCATGGCCAGGGACACTCCTTCGGTGAACGAAGGGCCCACCGGCAGCGCCGCTCACCGCCGTGCTACCGGTGGCACCCTGTGGCCGCCTCAGCCGCGGCACACAACCCTCAAGCCTAGTCGACTGCGACTCCCATCACCGCAGGTCCGCGCTGGCCGGGGCGGCCGCCCGGCGGCGCCGGGCCAGCCACAGGCCGGCCGTCAGGACCAGCCCGGCCAGGCTCAGCCAGCCTTGCCAAGCCCCCCAGGTGGCCGATGTCGCCTGCGGGACATCCGTCATGGCCTTGGCCACATCTCCGGGGGCCACCACCGTGATGGCAGCCTCTGCCGCCACCTGACCAGTGCTGACCTGGGTGGCCTGCAGGGTGTGCGCGCCCAAGGCGATCGAGCTGGGCAGGGTGACGGTGCCGGAGTAGGCGCCGTCCTGCCCCACCGTCCAGGTGGCCAGCTTGACGTAGTCGGAACGGACGCCAATCTCAACTTGTTCGCCCGCCGCGAAACCCGTCAGGTTAACCTTCAAGGCACCACCCTGGGGGACCGTCTTGGAGCCCACTGTCATGGCCGGGGTGCTCTGGCTGGGTGGCAAGGGGTAGGAGGTGTCGTCGATCACCCGGTAGACCGTGATGTAGTCGATGGGCGCGATCTCACTGTAGGACGAGCAGAAGGCCATGATATCGATCGCGTCCTTCTCAAAGACCCAGTCGTTTCCCGTCAGGTCGAGTTCGACCGACCAGGTCTCACCAGTTGGCCACGGGAAAGGGGCGCCGCCATAGGTCAACTCAGGCTTGTAGGCGCCATCTCCCCTCTCTTCAACCACCAAGACCAACATGCCACTCGACCCAATGGCGGTGCACGGAGCAGAAGGCCCGCTGACTGTCAGAGTCGTTGCATTGCGATACTCCCCCGGACTAACCGACAGCTTGCTGACACCAGCCGGGCGTTCAGGGTCTCCCACCCGGGGCGTCACATCAGGGTCTTCCATCTTGACGCTGACTATTGGTGACACCCCAATGGTCGCAGCGCCTTTCTGGCAATAGGCCTCGAGGTAGACCGGCGAATTGCCCCACCCGGCCGGGTTCGGCTCAGCTAGACCGCTGTACCCGCCCGAGGCATTGGGTGTGAGCACTACCAGATCGTTGCGCGGCGCCAGAGAGCCGTCTGGGAAAGCCGCCCCATACCAGACCTCGACTCCAGTCCCGGTACACCCCGTCACAGTGACGGAAATGGCCTGGTGATTGGTCACAGTGGTTGGGCTAGCTGTCAGGGTCAGGGTAACCGGATAGTAGGAGCCGTCGGCGTTGGCGCCGGCCACCAGGCCGGCGGTGGCCAGGGCGCTGGCCGCCGCGGTGGCCAGGGCTAGTTTGATGAATCGTCGAGCAGACATTGTTGGTTGATCTCTCCTTGTCATTGTTGTGGGGCTTGGGTGAAGTCTTGAGGAATATCGGTGGCGGAACCAGGCGCCCGGGCAATGGCCTTGTCACCGACAGTCAACGCGGCGGCATCGGCCAATTCGCTGGTGGTGCCAACTACCTGGAGTGTGTGCTGGCCGGGCGTCACGGTGCTGGGCAACGTTACCGTGCCGCTGTAGGAGCCGTTGGCGTCCATGGTCCATTCTGCCAGGGCGTAATAGGCGGAGTAAAGGCCGACATGCACTTTTTCCCCAGGTTCAAAACCGGTCAGTGTGACCCGGACCGCACCGCCGGGTGCGACGGTGCTGGCGCCCACCGTGAGGCCCGTACCCGCGGGCCAGTAGGAGACATGGGCGCTGCCGTCATTCATATGCATACCGGTGTAGCCGTTGCAGAAGGCTTCAAACCTGAAGAACGTGCCCTTGTCTGCTGGCACTGTGCCGTGCTCCAACGTTGCCAGCAGGCCCGCTATGTCGACCGGCACGGTCCAGTCGGTGGCCTGGGCCGGCTGCCGGGCGGCCACCACCTGGGTGGTCAGGTCGATGCCATAGTTGGTGACCTCCAAGGTCTCGTTGTAGGGCTGGCTGCTGGGCTCCAGGCAATCTGCCACCGCCCGCGACACGACACTGAAGGTCTCGCCTTGGTGGAGCGTGTAATGGACCGACTCGGCGCTGGCCAGGTCGATGCTGGGGCTGGGCGTCCGGACCGGCCACTGTTCGGGATGGCGTCCCAAGATGAATGGCAGTTCGACCTCGACGCTGGCCCGGCCCACCAGGCTGGAGGCCAAGCCCTTGGCTTCGATTTCGGCGTAGACCGCATCCGCCTGGATCAGCCGTTGTTCGGTGAAGTTGGCGTCCAGGAAGTCGCTGGGCACGGTGATGGTGCCGCTATAGGCGCCGGTCGCATCGACCGTCCAGGTGGCCGCCTTGGCGTAGGCGTCCCACAGCAGTTGGTCGGCCAGCGGGCCAACCCAAAGCGGGTACAAGCCCACCTCAACCTGTTCACCGGCCTTGAAACCACTCAGTGTGACCGTCAGGCTCCCACCGGGTTTCACGGTGCCAGCCGTGACAGTCACCGGCGGACCGGCTACGGCGATGGTCTTAGCACCCCGGGTCAGGTCGCCCTGGTTGATGTTGTAGCAGTTGAGCATCAGCCGGACACCGTAAGGCTGGGCGTGGCTGAACAGCAGCGGAATTTGAAGGCTCCACGAGCCATCAGCCGCCACGGTCAGGGGGAAGCTCTTGTTTGGGCCATCGATCCCGGGCAGGACGTCCGAGATACGCCGCATGTCGTATCCCATGGCGACGGCAGGCGCAATGGCGGTGCCATCCTGGTTGGTGCACTGGGTGGTGACGCCGGCCAACGTGATGGTGTCGCCCTGTTTGACACCTTCGCTGGGCGTGACGGTGAAGCCCACAGTTGGGCTGGGCGGCGCGGTGCTGCTGGCCGCTGGCACCACCGCGCCGGACACGGCCACCGGGCCGGCCGCCAAGGCGGATAGGCCTCCCGCCAAGACCAAGGCGGTGGCGGCTAGAGAGACTGAAACCTTGATGGACCTTGAGCAAATCATGGGGACACTCCTGGGGGTGAGTCGCGTGTTTGCGGGCGTGGGTCGCGCCCGCGGCACCAGTCAAACATGCCCGGCCCCGGCGGCGGACCACCAAAGTCCTGTCAGATCGGTTGGGTGCCGGCCCAAGGTCTTTCGCAGGGGGTGTCCAGCCAGGTTCGCCGGTCTCCGAGTGGGCCGGGATAACCGCTCTGACCTGAGCAAAGACCGGTTGGGGGTGGCGGCCATGGGAGCCTTACAACCCGAAAGCTCTGCCAGTATTACTACGCAACTGGGCCCGGAAATGGCTAGGTAGAAACAATGCCTGCCCTGGGCGGCAGACCTTGACCGGACCGCAAGCTGGGGGCCTCCGGAGCCGGCGATCGGTCCTGGTGGCCGGCGCATGTCCTACGTCAGGCGGCCTGCCACGTGCTTATCCTGTTCTCACAGATCCGGCCACCGCGCTGGGGCCGGTTCTCCAACCATCAGGAGCGCATCATGAAGTCCCCCCATCCCATTCACTTGGCGCTGGCCGTGGCCGCCGCGGCTGC
>JAISTN010000176.1 GCA_031272565.1 Bifidobacteriaceae bacterium | reverse complement strand
GCGCCCGCCAATGATCACAGCCAGCCAAGTGGTCAAAGCCAACAAGGCCAACGAGGCCAGGGCCTCCCACCAACTGCACTTGCCGCCCAACATCATGATGGGCATCGACATGGGGCTGGAGAACGGGATCCACGCCATCACCTTCATGACAGTGTCGTTCCAGGACATCGACACCACAATGATGTACGGGATCATGCACAGCATCAGCACCGGGGTCATGACGGAAGACACGTCCTCCATCCGCGACACCGTCGCCGCCGTGCCCGCCATCAGCGAACTGAACAGCACAAAGCCCAACACAAAGAAAGCAATGAACCACAGCATGGGCCAAGTGGCCAGCTTCAGCAGCGACAAGTTGCCCCCCACCGCCAAGCCAGCCAACATGGCCACCCCCATGGCCGCGATCTCGGCCACCGCCAACAGGGCGTTGCCCAGCAGTTTGCCAGCCAGCAGCACCTTGGCCGGCACCGCCGCCAGCAGAATCTCAACCACCCGGGTCTGCTTCTCCACCACCGTGGTCTGGGCGGCCATCTGGCCAAACATCATCACCACCAGGAAGAACAGGATCCCGGCCGCGTAGGTGGCGCCATACTGCACCCAGAAGGACACCCGAGGCGGCTCCAGCAGTTGCACCACCGGCGTCACCGTGGCCGCCTCGGTCACCTCATCCGGCACCTCCGTCAGCCCGATGGCGGCCCACGAGCCGTCCGCCGCCTGCACCAGGGCCGCCTCGACGCTGCCGTCCCGCACCATCTGGACGGCTTCTTCGGCCGATCCAGCCGGCACCAGGTCGACCAGGTAATCACCCGGCGCGCCCGGCGCCAACGTGCCCACCAAGGCCACCGCGATCTTGTCGTCAGGGCCCGTCGAATCATCTTCGGCCACCTTGCCGGCAGCCCAGTTGGCAAACAGGATGGCCACAAACACCACCAGCACCAACGCCAAGTTGGAAATCACAAACGCCTTCGAACTCAGCCGCTCACGCACCTCGCGGCGAGCCACCAGCATGGTCAGTGAGCCGCTCATTTCGCTGCCCCCTTCCCAAAGAGGCCGCGTCGTTTCTTGGGCGGCGGTGCAACCTCAGCCTCATCCGCCTTCGGGGCGTCGCCCACCACCTCGCGGAAAACCTCCGCTAGCGACGGGATGACCCGGTTGAACCCGGCCACCGGGCCTTTCGCCAGCGCCTGTTGCAGAACTTGCTGCGCCACCTCCGGCGCGGCATCGAAAGCCGCTGCCGAACCTTCAACCACCACCTCGGTGACGCCCGGCACCGAGCCGACCCAGGCGACATCGGCCGCCTCCAAACGGTAGCGCGAACCCGCGTACTGGCGTTGCAGATCCGCCGTGGCGCCCCTCGCCTTGATCTGGCCCGAAGCGATGATCACCAAGTCGTCGGTGATCCGCTCCACCACGTCCAGTTGGTGCGAACTGAACAGGACGGGCACGCCATGGGCGGCCCGTTCCCGCAGCACCGCCATGACCGTGTCGACCGCCATAGGGTCCAAGCCGCTGAACGGCTCATCCAGCACCAGCACGGCCGGGTCGTGCACCAGCGCGGCGGCGATCTGGGCCCGCTGCTGGTTGCCCAGCGACAGCTTCTCCAGGCGGTCCCCCGCCCGGGCCGTCAAGTTCAGGCGTTCCAGCAGGTCAGCCACATTTTCTTCGGCTTGAGCCCGGTTCACGCCGTGCAGCCGGGCCAGGTAGATGAGCTGTTCGGCCACCGGCGTCTTCGGGTACAGGCCCCGTTCCTCCGGCATGTAGCCAAAGGTCGCGGCGACCGGCCGCGTCACCGGCTTGCCATTCAGGGACACCTGGCCCGAATCAGCCGCCAGCACACCCATGATGATCCGCATGGACGTGGTCTTACCGGCGCCGTTACCGCCCACAAAACCAGTCAACCGCCCAGGGCTGACATCGAAACTGACTTGGTCCAGGGCCTTCATAGGACCGAAAGAACGGCTAATTGATTCCACTCGCAGCATGGGGCTACTGCCTCCTAGGTTTGGGGCTCTTGCGGCTAAGCCTACTCACCTGACGCCAGGCAAGTTCCCAGTTCCGCTGGCTGTCAGGCCGCAACTCTTTCCGCGGCCTCCACCACGTTGGCCAACAGCATGGCCCGGGTCATGGGGCCAACCCCGCCCGGGTTGGGGCTGAGCCAGCCGGCCACCGCCGCCACGCCCGGGTCGACATCGCCCGCAATGCGGGTCTTGCCCGGGTTAGCCGGGTCCGGCACCCGCGACACGCCCACGTCCAAGACCACGGCCCCCGGCTTGACATCCTCCGGCCGGACCAGGCCCGGCACGCCCGCCGCGGCCACAATCACATCCGCCTGGCGCAGCAGGTCCGGCAGCCCCTTGGTCCCGGTGTGTGTCAACGTGACCGTGGCGTTGACTTCACGCCGGGTCGCCAGCAGGCCAATCGACCGGCCCACCGTGATGCCCCGGCCCAACACCACCACGTGGGCGCCGGCCAGGTCGATGCCGTGGCGGCGGACCAGTTCGATGATGCCCCGTGGCGTGCACGGCAAAGGCGTGCCAACGGGTCGGTTGACATTCAGCACCAGCGCACCCAGGTTGGCTGGGTGGAGACCGTCGGCGTCCTTGGCCGGGTCGATGGCGTTGATGGCGGCATTGGCGTCAAGATGGCGGGGCAGCGGCAGTTGGACGATGTAGCCGGTGCAGGCCGGGTCGGCATTCAGGCGCCCGATGGCGTCCATCACCTGCGCCTGCGTGGCGTCCTCCGGCAAGTCAGCCCGGATCGAGGCCAAACCCACCTCCGCGCAATCACGGTGCTTGCCGGCCACGTAGATGACCGAGCCCGGGTCCTGCCCCACAAGGACGGTACCCAGACCGGGCTGGAGACCGCGCGCCTTGAGCGCGTCGATCCGGACTTTCAGTTCGGCCTTGATCTGGGCGGCCGTCGCCTTGCCGTCCAGAACCTGGGCCGTCATTGGGCCAGCCCCGCATACAGCGGGAAGCTGTCCGCCAACTTGGCCGTGCGGGCCCTGAGGGCCTCCACGTCAGCCGCCTGGCCGTCCCGCAGGGCGGTCGCTATCACGTCCGCAACCTCGGCGAACTCCGTCGCGCCAAAGCCGCGCGTGGCCAACGCCGGGGTGCCGATCCTCAGTCCGCTGGTGACCTTGGGCGGGCGCGGGTCAAACGGCACGGCGTTGCGGTTGACGGTGATGCCCACGTCATCCAGCAGGTCTTCCGCCTGTTGGCCGTCCAACTGCGAATGCCGCAGGTCAACCAGCACCAGGTGGACGTCGGTGCCGCCCGTCAGGACGGCCACCCCAGCCGCCTTGACGTCTGGTTGGTGCAGCCGGTCCGCCAGGATGCGGGCGCCTTCCAAGGTGCGGCGCTGGCGTTCCTTGAAGTCCTGCGTGGCGGCGATCTTGAGGGCCACCGCCTTGGCGGCCACGATGTGCATCAGCGGCCCGCCCTGCTGGCCGGGGAAGACCGCCGAATCCAGTTTGCGGCCCCACTGTTCGGCGCTGCGGCTCAGAATCAAACCGGAGCGCGGCCCGCACAGCGTCTTGTGCACGGTGGTGGAAGTGACGTCCGCCCACGGCACGGGGTTGGGATGCAGGCCGGCCGCCACCAGGCCGGCAAAATGGGCCATGTCGACCCACAGGTTGGCGCCAACCTCGTCGGCGATCTGTCGGAAGGCCTCAAAGTCCAGGTGCCTGGGATAGGCCGACCATCCCGCCACGATCACCTGAGGCCGGTGTTCCAGGGCGGCTGCCCGGACGGCATCGGGCTCGATCAAGTACGTTTGCGGGTCCACGCCGTAGGCCGCCACGTCGTAGAGCTTGCCGGAAAAGTTGATCTTCATGCCATGCGTCAGGTGCCCGCCGTGGGCCAGTTCCAGGCCCAGCAGCCGCTCCCCTGGCTTCATCAGCGCGTGCAGCACAGCCGCGTTCGCCTGCGCGCCGGAGTGCGGCTGGACGTTGGCGTAGTCCGCCCCGAACAGCGCCTTGGCCCGGGCGATGGCCAGATTCTCCGCGATGTCGACCTGTTCGCAGCCTCCGTAGTAGCGCCGGCCGGGGTAGCCCTCCGCGTACTTGTTGGTCAAGACCGAACCTTGGGCCTGCAGCACCGCCTTGGGCACAAAGTTCTCCGAGGCGATCATTTCCAAGGTGCGGCGCTGGCGCCCCAGTTCGCCTTCCAGTACGGCGGCAATCTCGGGATCGATTTGGGACAGGGGGGCAGCGGAATAGTCGATCGGCATAGCAGCATCGTACTGTCCTGCCTTGCGGCCGGGCGGCGCTGCCGGGCGGCGCGCCTGGGCGCCCTGGGGGGACTGGCGCGGTGCGGGGCCGGCTGGGGCGACCGGTGGGCGTGCAAGGGTTGGCCACCCCGAAGCGGAGAGACTGACGGCGGTTCGTCAGGCGGGGACGGGTCCCGGCTGACGAATCTCGCGAAAGGAAAGTGGCCACCATGGACCTGGACCCGGGTGGCCACCTCAAAG
>JAISTN010000162.1 GCA_031272565.1 Bifidobacteriaceae bacterium | reverse complement strand
CGTCTGGGCCGCCGGCCCCAGCCTTGGGGATGGCTGGGTGGGGCCCTAAGGGGCGCTTCAGAACCGGCGCAGCGCGGCGATTGCCCGGGCGTCAAAGTGCAGGTCTTCGTCCTCGATCTTCTGCTTGATCCACCAGTCCGGGTCGCCCACATGGCGCAACCGCAGCGGCCGGCCGGCACCGGGCAGGCCGCTGAACTCACCCCGCTCCGTGGCCTGCCGCACCAGGCGCTCGGCCGCGGTCTCAAAGCGCGGCACCAACTCTTCCGGCGGCATGCGTCTTACGTCCCTTGGGGCGAAGGTTGGCGCAGGTCGGGTTCCAGGTAGGTGGTTTGCGTCAAGGGGACGGCCGCTCGGGCGCGGGCTTCCGCGGCGTTGATGGCCTGGGCCAGGCCGGCCATGGTCAGGCCCGGCTCGGGCTCCACCTTGGCGGCCACCAGCAGTTCGTCCGGGCCCAGGTGCATCACGCGCAGGTGGATCACCGAAACGATGCCTGGGCCAACCAGTGCTTGTTCGATGGCGCGCACGTGCTGCGGGATGGGGGACTCGCCCAGCAGCAGGGAACGCATCTCTTTGGCCAAGATGATCGCGACAATGATCAGCAGCAGGCCGATGGCGGCCGAACCACCAGCGTCCCAGCGGCCATCCTTGGTGTAGAGGGTCAGGCCAACCCCGGCCCCGGCCAGGACTAGGCCAACCAGGGCGGCCGTGTCCTCCAGCAGCACCACCGGCAGTTCCGGCGTCTTGGCTTCGCGGATGAACCGGACCCAGCCGCGATCCGGCCCCTTGACCGGCCGGGCCTCGCGGATGGCCGTGCGCAGCGAGAAGCTCTCCATCACCAGGGAGGCGGCAATCACCGCCACTGGCACCCAGTGCCAAGCCTCGATTGGCTCCGGGTGGTGGTACTTCTCCCAGGCCTCGTAGAGCGCGAACAGGCCACCCAGTGAAAACAGCACCAGCGCCACCACAAAGGCCCAGAAGTAGCGCCCGCGGCCGTAACCAAACGGGTGGGCGGCATCGGGCGCCTTCTTGCCCTCCCGGCCGCCCCACAACAGCAAGAGCTGGTTGCCGGAATCGGCCACCGAGTGCACCGACTCCGCCAACATGGAACTGGAGCCGCTCAGCAGGAAGGCGCCGAACTTGGTCACAGCGATACCAAGGTTGGCGCTCAGGGCGGCGACAATCGCCTTGGTGCCACCATGTGCGCTCATGGTTGGGGGCCCTCCTCCGGGAACTCAGGTGCCGCCAGCCTACCGGCCCCGGCCACACGCCCTTTAACGGGCCACGGCTGGCGGACCCAGTCAGTTGGCGTGGCGCTCCAGGAACTCGTAGACATCGGTCATGTCGACGCCCGGGAAGGCGCCGGCCGGCATGGCCGTCAGCACGGAGGAGTGCGGCCGGGCGGAGGGCCAGGCGGCGTCCTTCCAGGCCTCCGCCAAGTCCGGCGGCGGCACCTGGCAGCAGTTCGGATCCGGGCAGCCGGACCGCATCCGGTGGCGCGTGGCCCGGCCCTCAAAATAGCGGGCGTCGTCGAACCGGCAGCCCACGCTGATGGAAAACACACCGTCTTTGGCTCGCTTGATGTGGGAAGTGTCCCAGAATGTGCCTGCCGGGGTGTCGGTGTATTGGGCATACCGGTCCGCTTCACCTATCGCCTCGAACGCCGTCCGGCCGGTCCAATAGCGGCACACGAACTGGCCCTCGATGGCGCCCAACGGATCGACCGGGAACAGCATGCCATCGTTCTCATAAACCTTATGAATCACGCCGCCGGAATGAACCTTGGCAAAATGCACCTCAATCCCCAGGTGCCGGGTGGCTAGGTTGACAAACCGGTGCGCCGCCATCTCGAACGAGACGGTGAACTGGTCCCGGAACCCCTCCATGGAAAGCCGCCGCTCCGCCTTGGCCTGGGTCAAGCATGGCACTGCTTCCGCCTCCGGCATCAACACCGCCGCCGCCAGGTAGTTGGCCTCCACCCGCTGGCGTAAGAACGCCTTGTAGTCTGACGGCTCGTGGTGTTCCAGCACGTACCCGGCCATCGCTTGCAGCAATGCCGAACGGTGATCTCCCGTCACCTGATCCGGCAGTTTGGGCAGGTAGATCCGCCGGCCGCGCAGGTCCAGCACCGACCGGGTGGTGGTGGGGCAATCGTCGGCATACACCACCGTGAACCCTAGCCGCTTGGTCATTTCCGCCAGGTGCCGGTGGCCCATCGGCTGGCCTACGTCCCGGCCGGATAGTTCGACCAGCTTCCTGGCCACCACCTCAAGGTCCGGGAAGTAACCGCCGCCGGCCCGCTGTTCCAGGCGCAGGGCAGCGTTGGCCCGGCGGGCCTCTTCCGGTGTGGCCACCCGCTCGTCCCGCAACCGGTGCAGCTCCCGCACCAGGCCCAACAACGCACCTAACACCTCCGGCGGTGTGGTGCGGGAAACGCGGACCTGCGGCAGGCCGCTGGCAATGTACTCATGGGAGCGCTGGAAGCGCTCCCATTCGATCTCGGCCGCGTCCCGGGCCGTGGGCGGGTCCGGGTCAAGCAGGTCCCGCGCGCTGACACCCAGCACGGTGGCCAGGGTGGACAGTTGGGCCAGGGTGGGGACGCGGTGGCCGTTTTCGATGGCGGAGATGCCCGATGCCGCCCGCCCCACCACGGCGCCCAGGTCATCCAGGCTCATCTGTTTGCGGCTGCGCAGGAAGCGGATGCGACGCCCCAACACCAGTGGATCGACACCCAGAGTTGACTGGGACATGGTGCCCCTTGGAACCTCCGTTGGTTGCGTCATGACCAAATCTTAGCTGTCAGACCGGCCTTCTTCCATGGCACAGAATTGTGGCCAATCTTCCACGGCCGATTCGCCTTGCCTGGCAAGAAGAGTCTCTTAGTGTCGAGATATCCGGGCGCGAACCCGCGTTCCAGCACTACAACCCCAAAGGAACACCATGAGCAACAACCTTCCTGGGACCCAGACCCAGACCGCCGCCGAGCTGGAACTCTCCTGGCTGACCGATCCCCGTTGGGCCGGCGTGACACGCACCTACAAAGCCGAAGACGTCATCGCCCTGCGTGGCAGCGTCCAAGAAGAACACACCCTGGCCCGCCGTGGCGCCACCAAGCTGTGGGACCTGCTCCACACCGAAGACTATGTCCCCGCCCTGGGCGCATTGACCGGCAACATGGCCGTTGAACAAATCAAGGCCGGCCTCAAGGCCATCTACCTGTCCGGCTGGCAGGTCGCCGCGGATGCCAACCTGGCCTCGCAAACCTACCCCGACCAGTCCCTGTACCCCGCCAACTCGGTGCCCGCCATTGTGCGCCGCATCAACAACGCCCTGCACCGGGCCGACCAAGTCGAGTTTGTCGAATCCGGCAAGGCCAGCCGTGACTGGTTTGCCCCCATCGTGGCCGACGCCGAAGCCGGCTTTGGCGGCGAACTCAACGCCTACGAACTGATGAAGGCCATGATCGAAGCCGGCGCCGCCGGCGTCCACTGGGAAGACCAGTTGGCCAGCGCCAAGAAGTGCGGCCACATGGGTGGCAAGGTGCTGATCCCCACCCAGCAGCACATCCGGACGCTCAACGCGGCCCGGTTGGCGGCCGACGTGGCCGGCGTGCCCACCATTGTGGTGGCCCGCACCGACTCGCTGGGCGCAGACCTGATTACCAGCGACGTGGACGACCGCGACAAGCCGTTCCTGACCGGCGAGCGGACCTCGGAAGGCTTCTACCGGACCAAGCCCGGCCTGGACGTGATCGTGGCCCGCGGGCTGGCCTACGCCCCCTACGCCGACCTGATCTGGGTCGAAACCGCCACCCCGGACCTGGGCCTGGCCAAGGACTTTGCCGAGGCCATCCACGCGCAGTACCCGGACCAGTTGCTGGCCTACAACTGCTCGCCGTCCTTCAACTGGAAGGCCAAGCTCGATGACGACCAGATTGCCCGCTTCCAGAAGGAACTGGGCGCCATGGGCTACAAGTTCCAGTTCATCACCCTGGCCGGCTTCCACGCCCTGAACTACTCGATGTTCGACTTGGCCGATGGCTACCGCGACCGCGGCATGACCGCCTACGTGGAACTGCAAACCAAGGAATTCGCGGCCGAGGCCCGCGGCTACACCGCCACCCGCCACCAGCGCGAAGTGGGCACCGGCTACTTCGACCGGATCAGCACCACGCTGAACCCCGAATCCTCCACCACCGCGTTGACCGGGTCCACCGAAGAGGCCCAGTTCTGAGAGCCCAGCCGGCGCCCCGGGCAACGCCCGGGACGCCGGCCCCGGCCCCAACACCCCGGCGCCAGGCCGCCCGGCCGCCGGACTAACAAGCCCGCGAGCGACATCGGCCGCCAACCCTGGCCACCCAGGGAACACACCACCCAGCCCTCACCCCCTCAACGTGAGGGAGCCTGCAAGGCACGTCAAAGAAGGACCCAGAACAATGACCAACCCCATCCAAGAGCCCCGTGGTTCCATCGCCATCAAAGGCCCCTTAGGCCAACGCTACGACCAGATCCTGACCCCGCAGGCCCTGGCGTTCCTGACCGTGCTGCATGAAAACTTCGCCTACCGGCGCCTGGAGGTCCTGGAACGCCGCCAAGAGTTCCAGCGCTCCATCGACGCGGGCGCCTTCCCCCGGTTCCTCAAGGAAACCGAGGCGATCCGCTCCGACAGGACCTGGCGGGTGGCCCCGCCGGCCCCCGGCCTGGAGGACCGCCGGGTCGAAATCACCGGGCCCACCGACCCGAAAATGACCATCAACGCTCTCAACTCTGACGCCAAGGTGTGGTTGGCGGACTTCGAAGACGCCTTGAGCCCCACCTGGCGCAACGTGATTGAAGGCCAACTGTCGCTCTACGACGCGATCCGGGGGCAACTGCATTACTCCAGCCCCGACGGCAAAGAATACGAACTGAAATCGGCCGACATCCGCGACCTGCCCACCATTGTGGCCCGGCCCCGCGGCTGGCACCTGCTGGAAAAGCACCTGCGCTACGTGGCCCCCAGCGGCTACAGCCAGTCACTGCCCGGCGCCCTGGTCGACTTCGGCCTGTACTTCTTCCACAACGCCAAGGAACTGCTGGCCCGCGGCCGCGGCCCCTACTTCTACCTGCCCAAGATGCAGTCCCACCGCGAAGCCCGGTTGTGGAACGACATCTTCAACTTCGCCCAGGACTATGCCGGCGTGGAACGCGGCACCATCCGCGCCACCGTGCTGATCGAAACCCTGCCGGCGGCCTTCGAAATGGATGAGATCCTCTACGAACTGCGCAGCCATTCGGCCGGCCTCAACGCCGGGCGCTGGGACTACCAGTTCTCCATCATCAAGACGCTGCGCAACAAAGGCAAGAAGTACGTCCTGCCGGACCGCTCCCAGGTCACCATGGTGCAGCCGTTCATGCGGGCCTACACCAACCTGCTGGTCAAGACCTGCCACGCCCGCGGTGCCCACGCCATGGGCGGCATGAGCGCCTTCATTCCCAACCGCCGCGACCCGGAGGTGACCGAACGGGCCTTTGAGCAGGTCCGCCAGGACAAGCTGCGGGAAGCGACGGACGGCTTTGACGGCACCTGGGTGGCGCACCCGGACTTGATCGCCGTGGCCCAGATCGAGTTCGACAACGTTCTGGGCGCCAACCCGAACCAGCTCGGCAAGCAGCGCGACGACGTCTCTGTCACTGAAGCTGACCTGCTTGATGTCGAGGTGGCCCGCCGTAACGGCGCCACCATCACGGAGGGCGGACTCAGGACCAACATCTCGGTTGGCTTGCGCTACATGGAAAACTGGCTGCGCGGCAACGGCGCGGCCGGCATCGACAACCTGATGGAGGACGTGGCCACGGCCGAAATCTCCCGCTCCCAGATTTGGCAGTGGATCCAAGCCGGCGCCACCACCGACACCGGCACGTTGATCACCCGCGACTACTGTGACCAGTTGTTCCGCGAGGTGTTGGACGGCCTAGAGAAGTTCCCAGGCAACAAGTATGAGCAGGCCGCCCAGGCCTTCCGTGCCGTGGCCTTGGATGAGGACTACCCGCACTTCCTCACCGTGGGCGCTTATGCGACCTACTTGGTGGGGTCCGACGTGGACCAGCCCAGCAACCCGGTCTAGCCCCGGGTTCCTGAGTCTCCTCCACGCCCTGGGGGGCACCGGCCATCAATTCGCGCCTGAGGCCGGTGCCCCCTTTTCGACGTTTGGACACAGGGCCTTTGGTGCCCGATGCCGCCCGGTCTGGTTCCGCCCGGCCGCGGGGGCCTTGCCGGGGACGGTTTAGCGGTGGAAGGCCTTGGGGGGGCGCGGCTTGG
>JAISTN010000114.1 GCA_031272565.1 Bifidobacteriaceae bacterium | reverse complement strand
GCAGCGTCAAGCGTCAACCTTGGGCGCTCAGCGCGCCTTCTTGCGTGCCGCCAGGTAGTTCTTGACCTTGCCTTCCAGGCGGGACCAGCCGTTACTAGCTGGATACTGGCCCAGCGCTTGGTACAGCGGCGCCGCCGCCTTGGCTTGGTTGCCCAGACTCAACTCCCAGGCCAGCAGCGAGCGCACCTGCTTGGTGTAGGGGCTGGGCTGGTGGGCCGGGTGCAGCACCGATTCCTGCGCCACCCGCAGCACGTCCGCGGCCACGGACTTGTCCTTGAAGTACTTGCAGATCGGCTTTTCATCATCGAATTCCACGATGCGCTGTTCGTGGACAAAGGCGGGCAGCGCCCGCGTCAAGGCACCAAGCGGCGCCTGCGCCACCATTTGGTCGACAAACTGTCCCGTCAACTCCCACGAGCCGCCCCACTTGGGCAGCAGCACGTCCATATAGGCCAGTTGGGCCGGGAAGAAGGACGGGTGGGCGGAGTGCAGCCGGCCATAACGTTCCGTCATGACGGACAGGTCGACATCGAGACCCTTGCCGGTGCGCAGCAGCAGAACCCAAGCCGGCAGGTAGCCGGGGTTGGCCTGGACCACCTGCTCAAGGATCGCCTCCGCCTGCTTCAGGTAGGCGTGGAAGGCTTCCCATTGGATGTCGGACACGGAACTGGCCCAGCCGGTGCCGCGAATGGACCAGCCGGCCTCGACCACGGCCCCAGCCAGCAGCGTGCCGATCAGCGGATCGCCCGGCTGGGCAGCGAAGACCGGCGCCAGGGAGTTGTCCAGGCCGGCCACCTCAGTCACCTGGCTGATCAGGAACTGCAACGTCTCCCAATCGCCCACTTGCCGCATCAGGGCCAGCAGGCGGTCGACATCGGCCGTCTTGGCCGCCACGAAAATGTCCGTGTATTCGGGGTAGCCGTCAAACACGATGGCATCGGGCTGGGCGGCCGCCAGGGCGGCGTTGTGTTCGCTGACCCCGGATAGCTGCGCCGCGATGTGCAGCCATTCCTCGGTGCGCCGGTTGGCGTAGCGGCCATAGGGCAGGTAGCCGTTGCGGTCGCCGGCGATCTGCCGTTCCAGGATGGGCGTCCAGTGGGCCTGAACCTGTTCCCAGTCGGCCGGCGTCAGGCCAAAGATCTGGCCAATTAGCTGGTTCGGGTCAACCTGGTAGTAGGGGGCGGCGGAAACGGCCGCGACGAGGTCGTGATACAACCACTCGTCCTGCCCAAGGCGTTGCAGAACGGTGGCACGGCGGGCGGCGGCCGATGTGGGCGCGGCAGCGTTCCAGTCTTGGTTGGCGGTCATAGGGGGCTCATTTCTGTTGTTGGGCGTAGACCGATGGCGTGAGGGGGATTGGGCATGACCCTACCGGCCCGCGGCTGACCAGGGCAAGGCCGGCTGCGCCGGGGCCCACCACAGCTTCCGCCCCAGGGGACCATGTACGCTATTCGCGGCTAGTTTGATGCTCCCACTGACCGGTGCGGTCAATGGCTGAGCCGGCTGCCGCCGTCTGCCTCAACGAAGGCACAGAACCACCAGCGGGAGGACTTCATGACGCAGTACACGCGGCTTGAGCGCGGCTTCGAGTTCCGGCATGGCCATGAGGTGCTGCGGGTTGAAGCCTGGGGCGATGATTCGGTCCGCGTCCGGGTGGCGCTGCACCAAATCCCGGCCAACCCCCTGGGGGCCCTGTTGGAGGAGCCGCCCGCGTTGAGCCAACCGGCCACCACCGGCGACTGGGACGGTGAGCAGGCCACATTGGTGAACGGCCAACTCACCGTCAAGCTGCGCTTTGCCAGCTTTGACGGCCAGCCGCTGCCGCAACTCTGGTTCCACGACACGGCCAGCGGGCGCGAACTGTTGGCCGAACAGCGCCAGCACTTCTGGTTGCCGGGTGCGCGGTCGTTCGAGCCCAACGCGGACGGTTCGGCTCGCATCCGGCAGCAGTTCGCCGCCTACCCGGGCGAGCGGATCTACGGCCTGGGCCAGCGCACCCACGGCCGGCTGGACCACAAGGGCCTGTCGCTGGACTTGGTGCAGCGCAATGCGGAGATCAACGTGCCGTTCTACCTGTCCAACCGGGGCTACGGCTTCCTGTGGAACAACCCGGCCACCGGCCAGGTGAACTTCAGCGACAACCACACCCGCTGGACCATGGACGCGGCCTTGGGCATCGACTACTGGGTGACCACAGCGGACAAGCCGGCCGGGATTCTGAGCCACTACGCCGATGCCGTTGGGCACGCCCCGCAGTTCCCGGCCTGGGCGCTGGGACTGTGGCAGTCCAAACTGCGCTACCTGTCGCAGGAGGAACTGCTTGAGGTGGTGCGCGGCTACCAGCGGCGCGGCTGGCCGCTGTCGGTCATTGTGACGGACTTTTTCCACTGGACGGCCATGGGCGATTGGCGCTTTGACCCGGCCGAATACCCCGACCCGGCCGCCATGATGGCCGAACTGGCCGCCGCCGGCGTCAAGCTGATGGTGTCGGTTTGGCCCACCGTGTCCGCCTACTCGGAGAACTACCAGACCATGCGCCAGTCCGGCTACCTGGTGGGTGCGGCCACGGGCATGGACTTCCAGGGCGAGATCTGGGACAAGCAGAACCATGGCATCAGCCTGCCGATGTCGTTCTATGACGCCACCAACCCGGCGGCGCGGGACTTCCTGTGGCAGCAGTTGAAACAGCACTATTGGGACCTGGGCGTGCGCGTCTGGTGGCTGGATGCCTGCGAACCGGAGCTGAATCCCTCCCACTTCGCCAACCTGGACCTGTGGGCCGGCCCAGGTGCTCAGGTGGCCAACGCCTACCCCCGCGAGCATGCTCGCGGCGTCGACGAGCATGCTCGGGCCTGTGGTGACGGCGAGGTGCTGTCGCTGGCCCGCTCCACCTGGGCCGGCGGAGCACGCTACGGGACGGCCGTCTGGTCGGGCGACATCGCCCCCACGTGGGAGTCGCTGACGGCGCAGATCAGGGCCGGCTTGTCGATTGGCCTGGCCGGTATACCGTGGTGGACCACCGACATCGGCGGCTTCCACGGTGGCGACCCCAGCAGTGAGGCCTACCGGGAACTGTTCGCGCGCTGGCTGGAGTACGGCACGTTCTGCCCCCTGATGCGCATCCACGGCCACCGTGAGCCGCGCGGCCCGCAGGCCACCGGCGGGCCCAACGAACCTTGGGCCTACGGCGAGCGGGTCGAGGCGGTGGCCGGGGCGCATATCGCGTTGCGCGAACGGCTGAAGCCTTACCTAGCGCGGGTGTTTGAGGAATGCTCAGCTAGCGGCATCGCCCCAATGCGACCCCTGTGTGTGGACTTCCCCGATGACGTGAC
>JAISTN010000095.1 GCA_031272565.1 Bifidobacteriaceae bacterium | reverse complement strand
AAGTACTCCAACCACGTCATCGTGTTGGGGGTGTCTGACCTGCACGTCAACGGCTTGCCCGGCCTGGGCCGGGTGATCGCGGCGGCCGTCGCCTGGGGACCCCAAGACGCGGTGGTGACGTACCAGTGGTACCGGGGTACCTCGGTGGTGGGGACCGGCGCCAGCTCTGTGGTCCAGTCCGGCGACGTGGGCAAGGACATGGTGCTGAAGGTGACCGTCTCCAAGGCCGGCTTGGGGTCGCACGTCAAGTACTCGGAGCACTTCATGCCGACCCTGTGACCGGGAGCGTGGGGGGCCGGCCTGCCCGGGCTGGCCCCCACGCCCGGCGGCGTGCCGCGGGCAGGTGCAGTCCCTGCTGGTAGCCCTGCCCGGTAGCCTGGTGCCGTGACTCACCTACTTGAGGCGGACCAGCGGACCGTTGTGGTGACAGGGGCCTCGGACGGCATCGGCGCCGCCGCCTGCCTGCAACTGGCCCGGGCCGGCCACCGCGTGGTGGTAGTTGGCCGGTCGCTGGACAAGACCAAGGCAGTAGCGGCCCAGGTGGGGACCGAAGAGTGGTTCACGGCCGACTTTGCCAAACTGGATGACGTGCGCCGGCTGGCGGACAAACTGCGGGCCACCTGCCCCCGGATCGACGCGCTGTGCAACAACGCCGGCGGTATGTTTACCGGGCCCGTCCGGACGGTGGACGGCTTTGAGCGGACCTTCCAGGTCGACTACCTGGCCGGCTTCCTGCTGACCCACCTGCTGCTGGACGTGCTGCTGGAGTCGAAGGGTTCAGTGGTCAACACCTCGTCGGTGGGCGCCCGGATGTTTGGCCAACTGGACCTGAACAACCTGAACCACTTCGATGACTACGCCTCCGACAGGGCTTATGGCGACGCCAAACTGGCCGAGATCATGTTTGCCGCAGCTCTGCACCAGCGTTACGGCAGCCAAGGGCTGGCGGCCGTGGCCTTCCACCCCGGTGTGATCGCCACCAACTTCGCCTCCAACGCGGGCGGCTTCATGCGCTGGGCCTACCAGTCGATTGGCCGCCACTTCATGCCCAAGCCGGCCAAGGGTGGTGCCGTCCTGGTGCACTTTGCCCTGGGCATGCCGGGGCGGGACTGGGAATCCGGCCGCTACTACAACAACCACCGGCGGATTGGGCGGACCAACCCCCAGGCGGCCGACCAGGCCCTGATTGACGGCCTGTGGGACCGGTCCATGGGAATGTTGGGCCTAGACGGCTAAGAGCGGCCCTGGCGGCTGACGAGCCCCCTGGGCGCGGCCGGGCCGGGGCGCCGGGGTGTTGGGCAGGGGTGGTGCACCAGGGCTGCGGGAAGGGATTGGGGCCGGTTGGGGTCCAACCGGTGGACAAGTTCTGATTTGGCACCCCCAACCGGATTCGAACCGGTGCCGCCGCCGTGAAAGGGCGGTGTCCTAGGCCTCTAGACGATGGGGGCTTAACACCCTTGGTGCCCGCCGGTGCCCGGTGGCGCCCGGTAAGCCCGGCCCATCTTACGGGACGGGCCGCCCGCCCGCCAAAAGCGGGTGCCGCAGGGTGGTTGGTGGGGCCGGGCGAAGCCCGGCCCCAGGCGGCCCCGGCAGCGCCCGGCTGGTCATGGCCCGGCTCTGGCACAATGGCCCGTGATGGGACACGACCACGCAGCCGGCCACGGACACAGCCATGCGCACGGCCCGGACGGGCGGGCTGGCCACAGGGGCAGGTTGGCCTGGGCCCTAGGCCTGACCAGCCTGGTCTTGGTGGCCGAGGTGGTGGGCGCCATCGTCAGTGGTTCGCTGGCCCTGTTGGCGGACGCCGGTCACATGATGGCCGATGCCGCCGGGCTGGCTTTCGCCCTGGTGGCCACTACGCTGGCCAACCGGCCGCCCACGCCAACCCGGACCTTCGGCCTGAAACGCCTTGAAGTGCTGGCCGCCCTGACCAACGGCCTAGTGGTGGTGGCCATCGCCGTCAGCGTGGCGGTGGAAGGTGCGCGCCGCCTGGCCAACCCGGGTGAAGTCAAAGCCGGGCCGGTCATGGTGATTGCCGCCATCGGCCTGGCCGCCAACGCCGTCTCACTGCTGATCCTGCGGGCGGGGCGCCAGGCGTCGATCAACGTCCGGGGCGCCTACCTAGAGGTGGTGGGGGATTCGCTGGGGTCGGTGGCCGTGATCGTGTCCGGCGCCGTGATCGCCTGGACGGGGTGGCTCCGGGCCGATGCCGTCGCCTCCTTGGTGATCGCCTGCCTGATCGTGCCGCGGGCGGTCTCACTGCTCAGGGATGTGGTGCGGGTCTTGCTGGAGTCCGCCCCGCAGGACATGGACCTGGCACAGGTGCGGGCCCATCTGCAAGCCCTGCCGGGGGTGATCTCGGTCCACGACCTGCACGCCTGGACCATCACCTCCGGGTTGTCCGCCTTGACCGCCCACGTGGTGGTGCACCCGGAGGCCTTCACGCCCCAGGCTTATCACACCCTGCTGGACCAGATGGCAGGCTGCCTGGCTGGGGACTTCGACCTGGAGCATTCGACTTTCCAGATCGAGCCGGCCGGCCACGCCGAGACCGGCCTGCATCCCTAGATCCCTTGCTGCCGGCGCTTGACTGGTGGCTGCGGGCGGTGCGGGCGGCATCGGCGGTAGGCGAATGGCCGGGGTGAACGTGAGCCGCGCTGGCCCTGAAGAGGAGACTCACGGCATCCCGGGCAGTGCGCCCGCGGGCGGGCGGCTAGCATGGAGCCTGCGGGCCCGCAACCACTCGCCCAAGGGCCCTCCGACCAGCCGAAAGGGTAGCCATGTCAATCTGTGTGACAGGTGGCGCCGGATACATCGGAGCCCACATTGTCCGTTTGCTGCAGCAAGCCGGTCACCAGGTGATTGTGCTGGACGACCTGTCCACCGGTGTGCCGACCCGGATTGGGGACGCCACCCTGGTCCAGCTTGACCTGGGCGACACGGCCGAAATCCCACGCATCCAGGCCGCCCTAGACGGCTGCAGCGCCGTCATCCACGTGGCCGGCCGCAAACAGGTAGGCGAATCGGTGGCACGCCCGGCCTGGTACTACCAGCAGAACGTGGGCGGCATGGCCAATCTGCTGCTGGCCATGCAGGCGGCCGGGGTGGACCGGTTGGTGTTTTCGTCATCGGCCGCCACCTATGGCGAACCGAACGTGGCCCGGGTGCGGGAAGACATTGTGATGAAGCCCATCAACCCCTACGGCGAATCCAAGCTGGTGGGCGAATGGATGGTGCGCGATGCCGCCCGGGCGTGGGGCCTGCGCGGCGTCAACCTGCGTTACTTCAACGTAGCCGGGGCCGGCTGGGAGGAACTTGGTGACCCGGCCGTGTTGAACCTGATCCCCATGGTGTTGCAGAAGCTGCAGCACAGCCAGAAGCCGGCCATCTTCGGGGACGACTACCCCACGCCGGACGGCACCTGCGTGCGGGACTACATCCACGTGGTGGACCTGGCCAACGCCCACATGATTGCCCTGGACTACCTGGAGCGCGACGAGCGGCCATTCGACGCCTTTAACATCGGGACCGGCAACGGTAACTCGGTGCGCGAGGTGATCGAGATGATCGGCGAAGTGTCCGGCCTGGACGTCACCCCGGAGGTGACAGCCCGCCGGCCCGGCGACCCGCCCGTCCTGATTGGCGATGTCGACCGGATTGAGCAGGTCTTCGAATGGAAGGCGCAGCACGACCTGCGCTCCATTGTCGATTCGGCCTGGCGGGCCTGGCAGGCCGGGCCGCGGCGGATCGCCCTGTAGGGGACGGCCCGCCGGCCTAGGCCACGATCACGTGGTTGGTGTACTTCGCGGGTGACGTCACCCCTGCCTTGGTCACCATCACCTTGACGACCAGGTCCTGGCCGGCATCGGCCAAGGTCAACCGGTAGGCGGAACCGGTGACGCCGCTGATCAGCTTGGTGCCGCGGAACCACTGATAGGTCACCGTGGCATCGGCCGGCAGGTAGGCCACCTGGGCCGTCAGGGTGTAGCCCACCCTGGCCGTGCCGGTCAGCGTGGTGCTGGATACGCCCAGAACCAGGACATGGTTCGAATACTTGGCCGGGGTGGTTGTCCCAGCGCTGGTGACCGTCACCTTGAGGACAATGTCCTGGCCGGCATCGGCGGTAGTCAGGGTGTAGCTGGGGCCGGTGACGCCGTTGATCAGCTTGGTGCCGCGGAACCACTGATAGGTCACAGCCGCGGTGGCGGGGGAGTAAACGACCTGGGCGGTCAAGGTCGCCCCGATCACGCCGTTGCCATTCAACTTGACCGAAGTCAAAGCTGGCGGCTGGGCGGCCGTCTGGGTCCACTCAAGGGCAAAGATGCCACCGGGGGCGACGGTTCCGGTGCGCTCGCCGCTGCCGCTACAGGCAACGTTGCTGGTGGTCTCCGTGCCGGTAGTGTTGTTGAGGAAGTACAGCTTGACGGTGGTGGCGCAGGTGGGCACCAAGCCGGTCAACTTGATGGGCCGGGCCGCTGACGACTTGTTGACGCCCAGCAGGATTCGCTTATCGCCGTCGCCCAATAGAACGGCGTCCACATCGAAGCCGTCGTTGCCCAGGTTGTAGACCGTGGAAGCCCAATGGCGGGCCAGGAAGGCCTGAGCGTAGCCAACCGGCTTGACGACCGTGCCGTTGATGTCCAGCATGCCCTTGGCAGCCGATTCGGAATCTGCCGCCTGGAACCAGTTCAGCACCGTCAGCAGGCCATCGGCCGAAGAGTTGATCACCACCGAGGCCCACCACAGGGCGGCCCATTCCCCATCCTGTTCATAGGCACTGATGGAACTGCCGCTGGAAATGTTGGTCTGGCTGATGATCAAGTCCTTCTTGGGGCGGCCGTTGGCATCCAGGCCCACTAGAGCAGCGGCGGCCTGGATCGTGTCACGGTACTGGCGGGTGGCCAACAGGTCACGCACCATCCATTCATGCCAGGAGACGGCGTCGATCCGGTCGCCGTAGGTGGCCAGCAGTTGGCTGGCCCAGTCGATGCCCCGCTTGGAGGCCGCGCCGTCAATGAACGGGCCGCCGGTGAAGCGTGAACTGGCGGGCGCGGCGATGCGGACGCCGGCCTGGTCCACCCCGGCGGTGGCTTCAACCCGTTGCAGCATGGTGTCGAAATAGGCCTTGAAGGTGGCGTAGTCCGGGTAGTTCAGGTTGGGCTCGTCGGCAAAGGCCAGGTAGTGGGTGCCGCCCGCCTTGAGCCGCTTGGTGTCCGCCAGCCAGTAGTCCAGCGCGGTCAGGGTGGTGGAGTTGGCGGTCAGGCGTGAACCCGTTGTGGCAGACAGCAGCGTCACGTCCTGTGTCAGGCCCATCTGGTCGGTGTAGACCTGACGCTGGGCGGTCTCGCGGTTGGGGTTGGTGGCCAACCGGTCCACAAAGCTGTATTGGGAGACGGACTGAATGCCCAGGTCACTCAGGAGGTTGATGGACGCCTGGGGTGGCACCAGGTAGGGCACGGCCACGCCCACCGCCGGGCTCTGACCGGCCTGGCCGGCCAGGACCGTCAGGGTGGTGGACTGCGAGCCGTAGGTCAAGGTGTGCAGGTATTCCGCCTTGGGGGCAAACAGACCGGGTGAAACACCCTCCAGCCAGAAGCCAACCTTGCCGCTGCCGGTAAAGGTCAGCTTCCAGACTTGAGCCGTGGTGGCGGTAGGCACGCTCACCTTGTTGTAGTCCTTGTAGGCCAGGCTCTGGCTCAGGGTCAGGCTGACGGACGTGCCGGTTTGAACCCGGGTGGCCTTCAGTGCCGTGATGCCGTCGTGGTACTTGCCGGCCAAGGCAACCGACGTGTTGGCCGGCACGTTGAAGTACAGTTCCGTGCCCGCCGGCAGGTCCGCCGCGACGTGAACGCGGGGCGGTTCAAACTGGATGGCAGTGTTGGGGCCGGCCGTGACCGCATAGCCCCGGAAGGTGTAGCCCGGCACGGCCAACAGGTAGTCGGCCGCCGCCTGGGAGGTTTGGAAGGTGTGGCTGCCGCTGGTTTCGGTGGCCGCGATGTTGCGCTGTTCGACCAGGTGGCCTGAACCGTCCACTAGGTAGAGACGTTCGGCATTGGCGTCCGCCAGCCAGATCGGCTTCCAGGTGACGGCAGTCTGGTCGGTGGCGTTGGCCTTGAGCCAGACCCGGCCGGCCCGGACCACGCCGCTGGTGCCGCTGGTGCCGCTGAACAGGGCGGTGGCGGTGCCGGCTTGGGCGGTCGGCAAGTCCTGGGCGGGGGCGGCCCCCAGGGCCGGGGCCAGAGGGATGGCCAGCCCGGCGGCCAGGACAGGTGCCAGCAGCCGGGCTAGGCGGGGCTTGGGTTGCGGTGCGAGCTGGAGCGAGTGGTGGGGTTGGCGGGACGAAATGGATGGCTGGCGCATGGTCGGATCCTCAGGGGCTCGGAGGGATGACTTGGTTGGGGCCGACGCTGAGGGGGATTCGGACAAGACCGCCGGTTGGAATTGACGCTAGTGGGGGCCAAGACGCCCCGTCAACCCTCAAAGGTTGGCCACCCGGGTCCAGGTCCAAGGTGGCCACTTCCAGCCCGGTTCGTCAGGCGGGGACGGGTCCGAAGTGACGACTTCCACGGCCCCGTGGGGCCGGCGTTGGCCACCTGGGTCCAGGTCCAAGGTGGCCACTTCCAAGGCCCCGTTGGCCCAGGGTGGTATCGACAGGTTTGCTGGTGGTCGGGTCAGGGGACGTGTTGGCCGGGGGTGGCCGGGTCCTGCCGGCCTGGGTGGTGTCGACAGGCTTGTCGGTGGTTGGGTCGGGGGACGTGTTGGCCGGGGGTGGCCGGGTCGTGCCGGCCTGGGTGGTGTCGACAGGTTGGCTGGTGGTTGGGTCGGGGACGGTCTGGCTGGGGATGATTGGGTGGCGGGCTTGGGCGGATGGCGGCAGGTGGGTGAGAAGTCGAGTCCGTGACGTGACCGGGGCAGGCGGGGAGTCGGCCAGCGGCAACTGCGAGTTTTCGGCGACTTGTGTACGGGTTGGGCCGCGGCGGCGCGCGTGGCCGCCGC
>JAISTN010000091.1 GCA_031272565.1 Bifidobacteriaceae bacterium | reverse complement strand
GTTGCTGGCCTCACAGCAAGTCCGGCCGGTCAAGCTGCTGGAGCACGGCTTCCAGTTCCGCCATCCCACGGCGGCGGCGGCCCTGCGCGAAACCCTCTAGCGCCGAGTTGGCCCACCCGGGTTGGTGCGAGCTAAATGCATCGATGGGACACAGTTTGGGCCGCTGGCAGCCAGCTTGTGTGCCAACGATGCGTCTGACCTGCACACGGCCGGTTGTGTGGTCGCCTGAAGCCACGGCGGCTTACGACGAGTCGCGGACTAGCAGCGTGGGGGCCAGAATGATCGGCTGCCCGTTGGCCGTGCCCTGCGAGCGCGCAACCAGGCACTCCCCTGCCAGCAGGCCGATTCTGGCCACCGGCTGGGCCACCACGGTGACCGCCGGGCGGACCATGCGGGTCCACTGGTCGTCATCGGTCCCCACCAGGGCCAAATCCTCCGGCAGGCGCAGACCCAGCTCCTGGGAAGCCCGGAAAGCTCCGGCCGTGATGGGACCGTTGGCCACGTAGACGGCATCGGGCAGCGGGGAGGCCCCCATCAGTGAGCGCAGGGCGATCTCGCCGCCCTCAAACTTGAGGTTGGAGCGCCGCACCAGGGCCGGGTCCAGGTCCAGGCCGGCCACCGCCAGTTCCTCCCGCAGACCGGTCAGGCGGTCCTCCGTGGTTGAAACATCCGGTGGGCCGGCAATGCAGGCGATCCGTTTGTAGCCCTGTTTGGCCAGGTGGCGGGCCACTTTGCGGCCGGCCTCCATGTTGTCCACCAGGACGGCGTCGCCCTGGTAGCCCTGCAGGCGGCGGTCAAACAGCACCAGCGGGATGCCAGCCTGCAAGATGGGTGAAATGTCGGAGTGCTGTTCCGAATCGGCCGCCATCACCACGCCTGCCAGGCGCTGCGACACCACGGCCTCAACATAACGGGCTTCCTGGTCCAGCTTCTCGTCAGTGTTGAACAGCATGACCGAATAGCCGTTGCGGTTGGCCACCGCTTCCAACGAGGCGATCACGCCAGTGAAGAATGCGTTCTGGATATCTGGCACAATCGCGGCCCAAACGTCACTGACCTGGCGCCGCAGCGCCCGGCCGGTCACATTCGGCACGTAGCCGGTAGCCTCGACGGCCCGCCGGACTCTTTCGGCCAACGCCACGTTGACCGTGTCCTTGCCGTTCAACACCCGGGAAACCGTGGCAGTGGACACCCCGGCCGCCCGTGCCACGTCCAGAATCGACGGGGCCTTCGCCGCATCCGCCACGCCATTACCCCCTTGTACCGCCCACGGCCCGCTGCGTACCGGGCCCTTCGCGGTGACAGTTTACCTAGCTGGCATGTCCGGGCTGCGTCCCCGCGCCCAAATCCCCCAAACGGGGGATTCGCGGCGCCTCGGCAGCCACCTAGCCTGAAGATGCCTCAAGAGCTGATTTGTATCCCCTCACGGCCACGTAGGCGCCGGTGATCCCGCTACGTTCCTGGTGTTGCCCAAGGGGGCCATCCCTGAGGTCAACGCCCGGCCTGGCGGGTTGGCGAACCGGCGCTGGGCGGCCCGTGGGCGGTCTGAAACGGCCCTTGGCTTCCCGTTCCCCAACCCCGGAAAGGCCTCACACCGTGAACCTTCACACCCCAAATCGTCCTGACCGCCGCGTCGCGGCTAATCCCAGTGGGCCTGTCCGCAGCGCTGACGTGCGCGCCGGCGGCTCCCGCCGCCGGGTCACCCGGCTGACCGCGCTGGCCGCCACCGTTGCCTTGCTGACCGGCGGCGCCATCGCCTCCGGCGCCGGCGCCGTGGCCTCGCCCAGTCCCGAGCCGGCCGCGGCGGCTGCCGGCCAGCCGGCCGCCGCCGCCTCACCCAGCCCCGAAGCGCCCCAGGCCGGCGCCGCCCAGACAGCCGCCGCCCAGACAGCCGCCGCCAACCAAGGCTTGCCGGCCAGCCTTGACGTGGTCATGCTGGGCAACTCGCTGACCAGGCACGGCCCCCTGGACGACACGAACTGGCAGGTGACGCGCGGCATGGCCGCCAGCGCGGACGACAAGGACTACGTCCACCAGGTGGTGACGCAACTGGCGGAGGTCGGCGTGACGGCCAACCCCTACGTGGACAACCTCTTTGCACTGGAGCAAGACCCAGCGCAGTACCAGCCTCCGGCCGAACTCATCGCCCTGGCCCAGAACGCGGACCTGTTGGTGATCCAGGTAGGCGACAATGTGCATTCGCCCCACATCGAGGACTTCGTCGCGGCCTTCCCCCAGTTCCTGGCGAAGGTAAAGCCCTTGAACGGCCAACTCCAGTGCCTGGGACGGTGGTGGGAGACGCTGTCAGCACCACCTGCCGAACTGGTCGAAGCCACCATCAAGGACTCTTGCGAAGCGGCCGGAGGCCAGTACATCAAGCTATTCGACCTCAAATCCCGGCTGGCGCACACGCCAATTAACAGCCCGGTGGGCGATCCGTACTGGAACCGCTCAGACATCAACAACCACCCCAGCGACACGGGCATGGCGGCCATTGCCAGCCGGATCGTCTCGGCCTGGCGCACGGCCGTCGATGGCCCCCAGGTGGGCGTCTACTACTTCCCCGGCTGGTACGACCAAGCTCCCACCGAGCCCGGCTATGGCTGGCCCGGCTTCCAGTGGACCAGCCAGCAGGAACCCTTGCTGGGGTTCTACAACGACCTGGACGTGACGGTGCTGGACCAGCAGATCAATTGGATGGCCGATGCCGGCCTGGACTTCGTCTTGTACGACTGGTACACCGCCGCCAGCAACAGCTCGCTGGAGGTCTTCCGCCAGGCGCCCTCACGCCAGCGCGTCGACTATGCCCTGCTGTGGGCCAACCACCAGACGGGCGACACCGACTCGGGGATCGTGGAGTCGGTGGCCGAATGGGACAGCCTGGTGGACCGCTGGATCGACTACATGGCGGATGCTAACTACCTGCACGTGGACGGGTTGCCGGTGCTGTACATCTTCAATTGCGAACTGCTCAAACAGAGCGCTTGGGCCCTGTTCCCTACGGAACACCCGGGCTACAGCACCGATCAGATGCTGGACCGCGCCCGCCAGCGGGCGCGGGCGGCCGGCCTACCTGGCATCTACTTTGTTCTGGCGGTTGAGGCTAACCAGTACTGGATGGACGATTTTGCCCCCAAGGCCCAGGTTGAGGCTCTCAGCGCCTACAACTATCACGCCTACCCGAATGAACTCCCCTTCAGCCACTCCTATCAAGAACTGGACCAGGCCTACCGCAATCAGTGGCGCTACATCTTGAACCACACCACCTCCGACCAGCCCTACTTTGTGCCGCTGACGGCCGGCTGGGACAAGCGCCCCTGGGGTGGCAGCGCCTCAGACCCGGCGCATGACCTGTGCACGCCGGTTGACGTGGGTGAATTCAAGGCCCACCTGGAGGCGGCCTACGACAAGCTGACCGATTGGAACCTGACCCGCGGCATCGGCGTGATCTTCGCCTGGAACGAGTTTGGCGAGGGCGGCTACATCGAGCCAACCGTAGGCCGCGGTGACGCCTACCTGGCGGCGGTGCGCCAGGTCTTTGGCGACGGCCAGGACCAGGTGGCCAACGGCTGGGCCTATGTCAGCGGCCACACCTACTACTTCGAGGCTGGCGCCCGCACCATCGGCTGGCGCCAAATCGAGGGCCGTTGGTACCTGTTCGACCAATCGGGCTGGCTGGTGGACCAGACCGATGCTCCCGTGGTGGGTGGGGTGGTGTTGTCTGGGGCGGCTCGGGTTGGGTCGGTGTTGACTGTCACGGTCACGGGTGTGGTCCCGGCGGGTGCGGTGGTGACGTTGACTTGGTTTAGGGGCACGTCGGTGATCAGCGGGGTGACGGGTTCGACCTACACGTTGACGGCCGCGGATGCTGGCCGGGACATTACTGTCAAAGTCACGGCCACCGCCGGTGGGCAAACCTCACCAGCCAAATATTCGAACCATATTGAAGTGTTGGGGGTCACGTCGGTGGTTTTGACTGGGACGCCGATACCGGGTGGGACGTTGAGCGTGGGGGTGGTTTTCTTGCCGGTCGACGGGTCGTTGACCTACCAGTGGTATCGGGGCACCAAGGTGATCAGTGGTGTGACTGGGCGGACCTACCAGTTGACGGCCGCGGATGCGGGTCAGGATGTGGTGGTGAAGGTGACTGTGTCGCAGGGTGGTGTGGCTGGTCCGGTGAAGTATTCGAATCATGTTGAGGTGTTGGGTGTCTCGGCGGCGTCGTTGACGCGGGTGGTGTCGGGGACGTCGGCGCCGTCGTTGCGGGTGGCGGTGTCGTATTTGCCGGCTGATGCGGTGGTGTCCTTGTTGTGGTTCCGGGATGGGGTGACGATTCCTGGTGTGACTGGGTTGACGTATGTGCCGACGGTTTCGGATCGGGGTAAGGATGTGGTGGTGAAGGTGACGGTGGTGAAGGCTGGTTTGGGTGTGGTGGTGAAGTACACCAACCATCTGGTGGTGCCCTGACCAGACCGACTTTGAGGGTGGCCACCTGGGTCCAGGTCCAAGGTGGCCACTTCGCTGGTGGGGCACGGTAACCGCCAATTAGCGGTGCTGGGGGCGGGGGCCATGGAACAATGTTGGCCATGGATACACAGGGTCCCCAGCCCCGTCTGTTGGCCGGCCGCTATCGCCTTGACCGTTTGGTGGGACGCGGCGGCATGGGGGAGGTCTACCAGGGACTTGACCAGCGCCTGAACCGCCAGGTGGCCGCCAAGCTACTGCACGCCAACCTGGCGCAGGATCCAGAGTTCAAGGCCCGCTTCACCCGCGAGGCCCGGGCGGTGGCGGCCCTCAGCCACCCCGGCATTGTGGCCATCCACGACTTTGGCGAAGACCAGGTGGTGGACGCCACCGGCCAGGTCAGCCAGCAGCCCTTCATCATCATGGAGTACCTGGAGGGCCAGACCCTGTCCGCCATTCTGAAGCAGGGCGGAGCCCAGCCGGTACCGGAAGCAATCCGGATCACACGGGCCATTCTGGAGGCGCTGCGGTACGCCCACGGCAAGGGCATCATCCACCGGGATATCAAGCCGGCCAACATCATGGTGGCGCCCGATGGCGCCGTCAAAGTACTCGATTTCGGCATCGCCCGGATGGCCCAACAGGACGGCGAAACGGTCACGGCCAGCCCCGCCACGCTGGTGGGTACGGCCAACTACATGAGCCCGGAGCAGGCCAAGGGAGCGACCGTTGACCAGCGCTCCGACCTGTATTCGGTGGGTTGCCTGCTGTTCCAGATGGTGACCGGCCAGGTGCCGTTCCGCTCGGCCGAGGGCCCTTTGGCGGTGGCCCTGCTGCACCTGAGCCAACCGGCGCCGGTGCCGTCCCAGCACGGCGCCCCGGTGACGCCCCAGTTCGACGCTGTGGTCCAGCGGGCCATGGCCAAAGACCCGGATGAGCGCTTCCTCTCCGCGGCTGAGTTCTTGGCCGGGCTGGATCAACTCCAAGCCGGACCAGCCGAGCCGGCCGAACCGCCAAAGCGGACCCCCTTGGCCCGTCGGCTGCCACCGCCGCCCCCCCCGCCGCCGCCGGCGCCGGAGCCAGCCAAGCCGGAAGGCGCCCCAGGCGCCAAGGCGGCGGCCATGGGGCTGCCGGCGGCCGGAGCAGCGGCAACGGGCGCGGTGGCCGGAGCAACGGCAGCAGGGGCTGGCGCCGGCGCGGGCGCCGGCGCGGGTGCTGCCACGGGCGCGGCGGGGGCCTCCGCCGCGGCCCTCAGTGGCGGCGCGGGTGCCACCGGCGCCACGGGTGCGGCCGGTGTGGCGGCGGCCAGTTTCCCGGCGGGCGCCGCCGGAGCCGGGGCCGCAACAGGAGCCGCTGGTGCCAGCGCCGCGGCGTTGGGCGCGGGTGGCGCGTTAGGCACGGCAGGGGCTGGTGCCAGCGGTGCGGCGGGTGCGTCCGCTGCTGCCCTCAGCGCTGGCGGGGCGGGCGCCGGCGCCGCGGGCCAAGCCG
>JAISTN010000038.1 GCA_031272565.1 Bifidobacteriaceae bacterium | reverse complement strand
GGAGTCCTACCTGTCGCTGATCTTGGCCTACACCACGTTTGTCATACCGCTCAGCACCTTCATGCTGTCTTCCGCCTTCGATTCGGTCCCGATGTCGCTGGAAGAGGCCGCCGTCTTGGACGGCTGTGGGCGGTTGGGGACCATCCGGCGGGTCATTCTGCCCATCATGGTGCCGGCCATCGTATCGGTGGGGTTGTACGACTTCATCACCGCCTGGAACGAGTTCATGTTCGGCTACATCTTCATTTCACAGGAGAAATACCGCACCATCACCCCGGCCATCATGTTCTTCAAGGGTTCCAACTCGGTGGATTGGGGTGGCCTGATGGCGGCCTCGGTGATAGCCGTGCTGCCGGTGGCCCTGATCTTCCTGTTCCTGCAGCGCTACTTCATGGCCGGGCTGATGTCCGGCGCGGTCAAAGGTTAAGGTGGAGGGCGATAGGTACCATGCTGGCTGTGAACGGATTCCCGGAACGCCCAACGTTGGCCGATGTCGCGGCCCACGCCGGGGTTTCCACCGTCACTGTCTCGCGGGTGGTCGAGGCTTCGCCCAAGGTGGCCCTCAAGACCCGGGAACGGGTTCAGGCGGCGATGGACGAGTTGGGCTACTTTGGCAACGCGGCCGCCACCCAACTGGTTTCCGGGCGGTCCCGCACCGTGGGCGTGGTGGCCTCCAACACGGTTGAATACGGCTACAACCGGGTGATAGCCGGCACCGAACAATCGGCCCGCCTGAAGGACCTGGCGGTGTTGATCGCGGTGGTGGAAGGTGAAAGCGAAGACGCGGTCCGCAAGACCGTGGCCACCTTGGCCTCCCAAGGGCTGGGTGGCGTGATCGTGATCGACTTCGACCCGTTGGGCCGGGCGGTGGCAGAGGCCCTACCCGCTTACCTGCCGGCCGTGGCTGCCACCGCGCCACACCCCGGTTATAGCCGCAGCCTGCCCAGCGTCTCGATCGATGAATACGAGGGCTCGGTGACGGCTGCCCAGCACCTGATTGGCCTGGGCCACCGGTCCATCTTCATCCTGGATTCGCCCAACTTGGAGGCCCAAGGCCGGCGCTCGCGTGGCATCCTCGACACGCTCGATGCCGCCCACCTGCCCCATTACCCCACCTTCCGCTGTGCGGACTGGAGCCCGGCCTCCGGCCACGCCGCCACCCGGGAACTGTTAGCGGCCTACGGTGAGGCCGTGACCGCCATCGTCTGCGCCAACGACGAGATTGCCTTGGGTGCGGCCCGGGCCATCCGCGATGCCGGCCTGTCCGTGCCGGGCGATGTCTCCTTGGTGGGCTATGACGACAACCCGCTGGCGGCCTTCACAGAGCCGCCCCTGACAACCATCCAGCAGGACTTCATCGAGTTGGGCCGGTTGGCGTTTGACCTGCTGACCGACCTGATTCATGGCGTGGCACCGTTGGACAGCCCGCAGTCTATCCAGCCCAGCCTGGTGATCCGGGAATCGACCGCGCCGCCCAACCCGGCCCGCGGCTTGCGCTAGCCAGTTTGGGTATCTGCCGCCCCTACCACCTTGACGCCGTGGCCCCGGGCGGCATCGGCTGCCAAGATGGGGACGGTGACTAGGGACTCGTCATACATGATCTTGGCGTCGGCCCGGGCGACCAGTTCTTCTGCCACCGTGGCGCCGCTGGCACAGGTGGTCACCCGGTAGACCGCGTTGCGGCGGTGGACGCCGTCCGGGCAGCGCACAAACCGGGCCTCGCGTTCCTCGACGTTGTAGCGGTGCGGCAGTTCGGCGTTGGCCCGCAACTCGCCCACCAGGTGGGTATCGGTGGTGTGAACCAGGAACTGGAAAGTGGTGTCGGTTGGGTTGGTGACGCGGTAGTCGATGTAGTTGTAGGCAATCGAGGTGCCCACCCCGAAAGGCACCTGGCGGTCGAAGTCGGGGAACAGGTCAACCGAGTTGTGGTGGTGGTATTCGGTCACCGTCAGCGGCGAATGCAGCACCAGCCAGTGCAGCAGGTTGGTGAACTGACACATGCCGCCGCCAATGTCCTGCGCCGGGCCACCTGGGCCGATGGTCAAACCAAGCTGGTAGCCGTCCTTGGCGCCGTGCCGGCCAATCAGCCGCCAGAAGGACAGCGTCTGGCCAGGCCGGAGAATGACACCGTTGACCTTGGGTGCCGCGAGGGCCAGGTTGATGGCCTTGCCCTCCTGCAGGTCCATGTCGACGCCGGCCAGCTTCCGGCGGATCAGCGACTGGTGCTCATAGACCAGGACGGGTAGGGGCTGGTCTGGTTGGCGCTCGCTGGCGAAATCGGTCCGGCTGGCGGCATCGCGCAACCGCCGCACCAGGCAGCCCGTGGCGACAGAGATTCGGTACGTCAGCGGCGACCACTCACAACCCAACTAGCGCGCCATCGGGGACCTCCTGGGGGGTGGGGTGGCTCCAACTCTACGGGTTTGGGCCTTGGGCCCGGTAGCCGGTGAGTGTCCGGCAGTGGCACCGGCGTTACAGGTCAGCTTGGCGGTGGCGCCAGCCTGGGGTGGCCACCTGGGACCTGGACCCGGGTGGCCACTTTGGGTTGGGGGGCTGGGGGCCTGGTTGGCCGCGGGTACCGCCGATGCCGGCCCACCCCGCCCGGCCTGTGGACCCGCTTGGAGGCATCTGAGAAACGTCAATCAAACCGGCCCTCCGGGCGGCTTCGCAGAATCGGGTAAAATTGCCGTTGACTGGACCAAGGCCAGTATGATAAACGTTAGTCATTAGACTATCCGGTCGGCCTCCTCGAGCCGCCGGGCGCCACACCAACGGAGGTAGTTCGCCCATGTCGCCCTTGTCTCATACCCCAACCATTACCCCAACCAGTACCCCAACCCCCAAGCCAACTCACGCCCCAGCCCACCAGCGCCGCCTTAGCCGACTGGCCCGGCTGGGCCTGGCCAGCGCCATCGCCGTCACCGGCGTGCAAGGCTGGAGCGCCGGCTTTGCCCCGCCCGCCCAAGCCGCCACGGTCACCATTGGCGTCGACTTCGCCGCCACCACCGGCGCGTTCCGCGGTGGCGCCACCGGCACTCTGTACGGACTGGGTTCCTACGACGTGCCCAGCCAGGCGATCATCAACGGGGCGCACATGACCAACGCCTCATCGAAGCCACCGGACGGCCTGCAGCACCCTACCGGGGACGTGCTGCAGTTCGAGGACGGCTTCTTCGACAAGTACGGCGAATACCTGGCCGTCTACATGCAGGACTTCTACGCCGAGTGGTACTACAACAACGGCACTCGCCCCGGTGACACCCGGACCTACAGCCAGGTCGACGGCAGCTACACCAGCGGGGCCAACGGCGTCTGGGACTACCTGGAGATAGTCGAATTCGTTACCCGGCAGGTCGCCACCCGGTCCAACCACGCCGACAAGTACCTGATGATCCCGTTCAATGAGGCGGAAGCCAACTGGTACAGCCGCTGGAACCAGACCGCTACCAGCACCCGCGGCAACAAGACCACCTGGTGCAACGACTACCAGGCGATCTACGCCAAGATCCAGGATGTTTGGCAGGAAACCTATCCGGGTGAAGAGGTGCCCATCGGTGGCGGCGGCCACACCGGCTGGAAATCCACCCAGACCACCGATGAACTGACCTGCGCCCTGGCCGCCACCTACAACGGCCACAACCTGCTGCCACAGGTCAGGATTTGGCACGAACTGGGCACCTCACCGCAGGCGTTCGCCACCAACCTGGCCGCCTACCGGGCCATCGAAGCCAACCTGGGCGTGCCCACCACCCAGGTCAACATCTCCGAATGGGGCCTGCTGACCGACATGGGTGTGCCCGGCCGGCTGCTGCAGTGGTTTGCCGGCTTCGAGGAAGCCAAGGCCGACGCCCAAACCGCCTACTGGAACTACGCCGGTAACCTGGACGACAACGTCGCGCAAGCGAACGGCGCCTCCGGCGGTTGGTGGATGTTCAAGTGGTACGGCGACCTGGCTGGATCGGAAACCGTGCAGGTCACAGTGCCCACCCCCAACACGTTTAACACCCACCACGCCATCGGCGCTATCGATGAGACCCAGAAGCGGGCCACGGTGCTGTTTGGCGGCGGCAACGATGATGTTTCCTTGAACCTGACCGGCCTGGACCCGGACGTTTTTGGACAGTCGGTCGACATTGAGGTCCGTGAAATCCAGATGACTGGCGCGGAGGGTTACCAGGGCAACCCCCGGTTGGTCTATGCGGCCGATGGCGTGGCGTTGGCCGCGGACGGCTCGGTAGCCCCCTTCACCGTGCCGGTCTACTACGGCGATGCCGCCTACAAGGTGGTGGTGACCCCGGCGCAGGCCCGGTCCGTCAGCGATGGCTTGGCCGCCCAGGTCTGGTCCAACACCACCGAGGCGGAAGACGCGGTCTTGACGCTGCCGGCCACGCGCCGCGACTTCGCCACTTACGGCACCTGCGCCGGCGGCCAAGGCTGCTGGCAAATGTCGAAGGGCTGGGACGTGGCCTGGTTCAACACCGCTGCCGCCCGGGCCGATTGGTCGGTCAACATCCCGCGCGACGGCACCTACCGGCTGCAGATCATCCGCTCCACCGACGGCAACCCGGGCCGGCACGCGTTGTTCATCGACGGCACGTTCAACACCCTGCTGCAATACAAGGCCAATCTGGGCGGCACCGGCCAGGGCTCGCTGAGCCGAGCTCAGTGGTGGTACCGGGGCAGTGACGAAACGGAACTGACCCTGACGGCGGGCACGCACACCTTCTCGGTGCGGGCCTCGCAGGATGGCTCGACAGCCCTGCCTTATGCCGACATTGCGCTGGACAAGTTCGTGCTGACCGAGGTCACCACCGGTGAACCAACAGAGTATCCGGCCACGGACGCCCGTCTGATTGGCGGGGCCACGTTCGACTTTGACGCCGATGCCGTGGGTGGGGCCGGTGCGGCCCAGATCGCCGGCGCCGGCCAGCGGGCCGATTTCTACCTGACGGCCTGGGAGCCGGGCTATCACACCGTGTCGTTCCTGTATGGGGCGGCCGGGGCGACATCGGCCACCGTGACGGTCAATGGGGCGGCTGCGGCTACGTTGACGGCCAGTACCGCCGGGCAGTGGCGGTCAACAGCCACGTTGTTCCTCAGCGAAGGCATCAACGAGGTCGAGGTGGCCTCCACTACCGGCATTGGCCTGGTCGACCTGACGGTCACCCGGGACAAGGCCGCCGATGCCGCCGCCTACGTGGTCGAGGCCGAGGCCACCACGTTGAACGGGACAGCCAGTGTGTCCAGCTTGGCCAGTAGCACCGGCACGAATGTGTCCGGCGGCCAGTATGTGGGCTGGGTGGGGGCCGGCGCGGCTAACTACATCACGGTGGGCCGCGACCCGAAGATCGCCCAGCCGGGCAACTATGCCCTGGTGGTGCGCTACTCCAATGCTGAAACGAGCGGCAACCACGACTACAACCCGCAGGTGGTGGACCGGTTCTTGGATGTGTCTGAATCAACCACCGGCGGCTATGTGGCGGTGGGCAAGGGCGGCTTCCGGTATTCCCACAACTGGAACTCGTTCTGGAATCACACGATCCAGGTCACGTTGACAACGTCCGATGGCGCGTTGAAGCTCCACAACGACACCGCCTATGGGCCAAACATCGACAAGCTGACCATCGCACCGGTCCTGACGGGCGCGGTGGTGGATACGCCGCTGGCCGCACCGGTTGACAAGTCGGCTTTGGCGGCGTTGGTGGCTGCCGTTGAGAACACCGCCCAGGCAACATTGAAGGGCGAATACACGGACGCCAGCTATGACGCCTTCCAGGACGCGCTGGATGACGCCGATGACGTGTTGGCCAGTTCGACCGTGACGCAGGCCGATGTCGATGCCGCGGTGGCGGCGTTGCAGGCCGCGGTGGACGCCCTGTGGGAGGTGCAAGAGATCACCACCTGGGACAACTTTGATGGCTTTGGCCCGGTGTTTGACCTGGTGTTCACTTCCGGCCTGTGGGCGGAGGGCGACTTGGTCTCCGTGGTGGTGTGGCCGGGTGACGTGGC
>JAISTN010000021.1 GCA_031272565.1 Bifidobacteriaceae bacterium | reverse complement strand
TCCACGTCCAGGCCCCGCTCCAGCGCGAACCCGGTCCAGGCCTGGCGCACCGCCGCGCCCGAATCCACCAGCGTGCCGTCCATGTCGAACACCACGCCCCGCACGGTCAGCACCATGGCGCCCGGCCCCAGCCATGTCCCACCAACTGCCTGGAGGGCCCTACGGTAATGCACACGGTCACGCTTCGAGCATACGGCCTACCGGCCCCCCCGCCCCTGAACCAACTGCGGGGGCCGCGGCCCAGGGTCACTCTCGTGACCCCGGTCCCCGGCCCCCGCTCCAACCCACCACCCAACCCGGCCTGCGGCCAACCCACCCGGCCAGCCTACCGAGTCAACCGGCCAACCGGTCAGCTACCCCTTGATGGTCGCAATCGCATGCCGCGCAGCCACCCGGCCACTGGCATGCGCAAAGCCGTTGGCCGTGCCCGGCACATCCAGGTTGTAGGAATCGCCGTACAGCCCGCCGGCGTCCAGGCCGGCCGCATACAGCCCAGGGATCGGCTGATCGGCCGTGTCGATCACCTGCATGTCACCGTTAACCTTGAGTGCCCCGCAAGACACCAGCACGGTCGAATGCAACTCGATGGCGAAGAACGGCGGCGTCACCACCGGCCGCAAGAAGCGCGGATCCTTGAAGAAGTCGGCGTCGCTGCCGGCCTCGCAGTGGCCGTTGTACCGGGCCACCTCCGCCGCCACCTTGGCCGGGTCCAGGCCGCATTGGGCTGCCAGTTCTTCGATCGTGTCCGCCTTCCAGCACATTTCGCCTTCCTGGGCGGCCTCTTCCAACTCCATCCGCAGATTGGTCAGCTTCTGGTGGAAGACAATCCAGTCCCCCAGGCCCACATCCGAGCCGTCCTCAATCAGGTGGTCCACCGTGGCCGCATCAAAGATGGCGTAGACCTTGGCGCCGGGCTGGGCCGCCACCACGTTGGCCGAATCGGCAAAGCTCATCGCCACGTGCTCATCCCAGAAGCGGCGCGACTTCTTGTTGATCCACAGCACCGGCTGCACCGCGGCGCCGGAAATGTGCGCGCTGAACGTCTTACCGCTGGCCGCCAACTGGAACATCATGGTGCCCATCTCCCAGGTGTCGGCGCCGGCCGCGATGGCCATGTTGGCGCCGTCGCCGGTGTTTCCGGGCGGGCCGTTGTAGCCCAGGTCCAGGGCATTGGGGAAGCGCGAGTACTTCAAGACCATCTCTGGGTTACCGCCAAAGCCACCTGAGGCGATGATGACGGCCTGGGCGCCAATCCGGACCTCTTGGCCATCGGCATCGGACGCCACGACGCCCACCACCCGGCCGTCTTCCTTGATCAGCGACACCGCCGGGGTGGAGGTGAAAATCTCGACACCGGCGTCCACGCAGGCCTTGAGCAGAACTTCCTGGCAGCGCGCCCCCAGACCCTCCGGCCGGTGGAAGGTGTACAGCTCGGCCGGCTGATCGTAAGCGTAGATTCCCACGTAGGTGTAGGTGATGCCCAGCGACTTGTAGATGTCGATCGTTTCCGCGGTGTTGTTGACCTGCATCCGGACCACTGCGGGGTTGCAGCGCTTGGACGAGTAGTCCATGTAGCGCTGGAAGCCCTCCGCCCGGGTGGGGTAGTGCGCCCAGGAATCGTCCGGCTTGCCGCGGGCCTTCTGTTCGCTGGATTCGAAGGCGCCGGTGCCTTCCGCGTGGACCGAACTACCGCCGGTTTCCGCTTCTTTCTCCAACAGCGCAACCTTCAGGCCGCCTTCTTTGGCTGCGGTGTAGGCGGCCGATTTGCCGGCGCCTCCTCCGCCAATCACTACAACGTCGTATTCGGCATCGAAACTGGACACGTGGCTTCTCCTCCTTGAGTTGACTCGGTGGACACGGTGTCGCGTGGCCTGCGGCAGCCTTGCCGCATCACCTTAACCCTACGCCACGGGCTCCGAGTTGGCGGGGCCCAAGGGGCGACGCCGGCGGGCCGCCTTGGCCACCAGGGAGAGCCGCCCCGGCCGGAGTCAGAAAACGTTATCATGGCCTTGTGACCGTTACCGTGCTCTCCGGCCACGGGCGCTACGAAGACCCGTGGCATGACCTGGCCGGAACCTCCCACCGGGTAGCACTGCTGCTGGCAGCCCTGGGCCTCGCAGTCGAGGTCCGCGGCCTACCCAAGGAGGCTTTGACCCACCTGGACCAAACTGATCTGCTGGTGGTCAACTGCGCCGGCAATCACCTTGACCCCAGCTTTGACGGCAATGACGACGCCTGGGCGGACGCCCGCGCCGGCCTGGCCGCCTACCTGGCCCGCGGCGGACCCATCCTGGCGCTCCACGGCGCCGGTTCGGCCTTCGCCGACAACCCGACCTGGCACGGGCTGATCGGCCCCGAATGGGTAGACGGCGTCAGCTTCCACCCGCCCATCGACCTAGCCCAGATCGAGGTCCGCCAAGCGGCCCACCCCATCGCGGACGGCCTGAGCGACTTCACGGTCTGGGACGAGCGCTACTCCAATTTGAAGCTGCACCGGGCGGTGGAGCCCTACCTGGTGCACACCCTGGACGGCGTGGTCCAACCGCTGGCCTGGGCCCACACCGAAGGCGCCAGCCGGATCGTCTACGACGCCTTGGGCCACGGCCTCGAATCATACGATTCGCCCATGCGGGCCCGCCTACTGCAACGGGAAGCCCAGTGGTGCCTGGGCCTGCCGCTGACCGCCTGACACAACAACTTGATGGCCGCTTCCGCTCGCGGGACCACGCGGCACCCGCGGACGCCATCGGCCACCGGACCCCCAGCCGGGTGGCCCACAGACGAAACTGAGATTGGAGAGCCAAAATGTCCCCAGCCGGTCCCACCATGTGGGCAAGCGTCCTCGAGGGAACCAAGAACGTCGCGTTGAAGCAGGTGCCGGTGCCCGGCATCGGGCCCAACCAAGTGTTGGTGCAGGTAGCCGCCGTTGGCGTGTGCGGCTCTGACGTGCACTATTACATGGAAGGGCGGATTGGCGACTTCATTGTCGAACAACCCATGATCCTGGGGCACGAGGCCTCCGGCACCATTGTCGAGGTGGGCGCTAATGTGCCCGCCGCGCGGGTAGGTCAGCGGGTGTCGATCGAACCGCAGCACATCTGCCGCACCTGCCCCCAATGCAAGGCCGGCCGCTACAACCTGTGCGAACGGATCGAGTTCTACGCCACCCCACCCATTGACGGCGCCTTCGCCGAATACGCCGTGATTGACCAGGACTTCGCGTACCCCATCCCGGACAGCATGTCGTTTGAGGCGGCAGCCCTGTGCGAGCCGCTGTCCGTTGGCATCTGGTCCAACATCAAGGCGCTGACCGGACCGGGTTCACGGATCCTGATTGCCGGCGGCGGGCCAATCGGCATCATCATGGCGCAAACCGCCAAGGCCTTTGGCGCGGCCGAAGTCATCATCTCCGAACCCCAGGCTGGGCGGCGTCAGATGGCGCTGCGGTTGGGCGCGGACGTGGTGATTGACCCGCGGGAAACCGACTTCACCAGCCCAGACCTGCGGGTGGATGCCTTCATTGAGGCGTCCGGGGCGGATATCGCCCTGTCCCAGGGGATCGAGGCGGTCCGCGGCGACGGCCGCGTGGTCCTGGTGGGCATGAGCCCCAGCACCACGCAGACCATCCCCACCGCCACCATCAGCGCCCGGGAGCTGATATTGACCGGCATTTTCCGCTACGCCAACACCTGGCCCACGGCCATCGAATTGATTGCCAGCGGCAAGGTGGACATGGATGCGCTGGTCACCGGGCGCTTTGGGCTGGACAGGGTGGTCGAAGCGCTCGAATCGACCCGCCTGCCGGCCACCCTCAAGTCGATCGTGGTGCCAGCCCAGCGCGGCTGAGCCGGGTCAGGTTGGGACGGCCGGGCCAGGTTGGGCCGGGCCGTGAGGCCAACGGCGGAGCCTGGTTAGACGGTGCGGCCAAGCGGCCAGGCCGGTGGATACGGCAAGCTTGTGGCCGTGCGTCCCGTCTTGCTGGTTCTGGCCGGCGCCGCCCTGTGCGGCACCATCGGCACGGCCGGTTCATTGGCGCCGGCTGGGGCCGGTTCGCTCAGCATTGGCGCGGCCCGGTTGGCGGTTGGCGGCGCCGGGCTGGCGCTGGTGGGG
>JAISTN010000010.1 GCA_031272565.1 Bifidobacteriaceae bacterium | reverse complement strand
CGGAGCGTGAGTCGGTCACGCCCAGGATGATCTTGCCCTTGTAGATGGGGTTGGAGTCCGCGTCCGAACCGGCCGTGTAGAGCGCGGCCGAAAGGTTGGGGCCGATGCCGTCCGAGCCTACATCGTCCTTGCCGGCCTTGACGGTGATGTCGGTGTAGTAGCCGTCATCGAACACGTCCGCTGGGGACGAGTTGGTGCCCAGAGCAGCCGAAATCGCGTCCACCGGCAGGCCGATCAACCGGTAGGTCTTACCGGGTACCAGGTTCTTGAACTCCAACTCGCCGGCCCCGGGCACGTACCACGAAGCGCCATCGCCCACCGTGGTGTCAACCGACGCGGCCGCAGCGCCACCGGCGCCATCGGCGGTGAACCAAACATCCCGTTCACTGAGCGGATAGACGGTTGACCCCCGCACCTCAGCCAAGGCATAGGCCCACCCGGCCTTGGTGATGACGTTCTTGACCGCGGACTGGCCCTCGTATGAGACTTCCTGGTCGCCATCGGGCGCCGAACCGGAGGCGAAAACAATGTTGTCCAACGCGTTGCCGCTGGAACCGGCCTTAGCCACCACGGTGACGAAGGCGAAGACCGTGGTGCCCTGGCCCGGCGGCACCGAGTAGGCGCCGGTGCGGTGTGTCCAGTCGTAGTCATTCCACTGGTCAAGTGACACGTAGACGTAGTACTTGTTGCCGTTGAAGCTGGCGGTCAGGGCCTCACCGGAGTGGTTGTTGCCCAACTCCGCCAGGTTGTTGGTGGGGTCCGAGTCGGTGGCCAGTTGGTCCGCCAAACCGGTCACCATCTCGTTGAACGGGGTATAGGTGTTGACGCCGTACGGGAAAGCGCCGCCGTTGGATGGCCCGGCCGAGGCGCCGGCCTTGTTCCAGTAGTCGGTCGCGCCGTTGTAATCGGCTTGAGAGTTGATGGCTGGGCCAATCACCACTGCCATCACGTTGTCAGTGTTGGTGGCGGCGCCCCAGACGGTGGAGGCGTGATCCAGGGACCACTCGTAAACCTTGCCCGGCACGGTGGCGATCTCCTGGTACAGCGAAGAGTTCTTGTCGGCCGCGAGTTCCGCCACGAAGTGGTGTTCCGGCGACCAGCCGCCGTAGCCCCGTTCCTCGTCATGGAGGTAGTTGTACTCCGGCGAGATCTGCACAATGCTGCCCGGGATCAGGCCATACAGGTCGGTGGTGAAGACCGAGTCCTTGTACTTGCTGTCGTGGGTGGTTTCCCAGCCCACCACGTTGGCCACCGGATGGAACCAGGCGCTGGTCAGCGCGTTGGTTTGGTTGCTCAGGAAGGACTCCTGGCGCTCGATGAAGATGCTCTTGCCGTTCAGGGTGCCACCAGAGTAGTTGCCGTTCACCGTCACGGTGCCGTTGGACGTGCCGGCGCCGTCCCAGGTGCCGTTGGCGTAGCCCAGTGGAGCCTTGACCGATTGCCCGGTCGAGGTGGAGACAAACTCTTCGAAGGTGCCGTTCTGCAACGTGGTGGGCAGGGTCTTGTCTACCACCACGACTTGGACCACGTTGCTGGTGGCGGTGGCCTGGCCGTCGCTGGCGGTCAAGGCCGCCCAGTAGTCGTAGGTGCCGGCCGTGGCCGGGCCGGTGGTGGTCAACACCGCCTTGGTGTCGGCGTCGCCGTTGGGGTCCGCCTCCTGCGGGTTCGACAGGTCCAAACTGGTCGAGTACTGCCACTGGTAGGTCACCGCCGAGCCGTCGGTCGCCTCCGCCTGAACGGACAGGCGAATGGTGGCGGCCTTGGTGTAGACCGACTTAGCGACCGGTTGGCGTGACACTGTGATGGTGCCCGCAGCCAGCGGCGTGGCCGCGTGGGTCGCCCCGACACCTTGAGGCGCGGCGGCGCCCGATGCCGCTGCCGGGCTTTGGGCCGCGGCGGCGGCGCCCGTGAGGGCGCCGCGCGCCAAGGCAGGCAGTTGCCCACCACCCAAGATGACCGCGGCTGCCGCCGCAGTGGCCACCGCGCCTTTGACCAATCGAGTCGTTACCGGGCTCATTGGGAGCCTCCTCGCCTTGCACTCACTGTTGGGGGATACCTTCGCGTTACTTCACCAGCCGACGGCGATTTGCTTGGCGGACTTGAACTGGCCGCCACCCTTGGACTGGTAGTAGTAGAGCTTGCCGGTCGCATCGTCCCGGCCCACGATGTCGGCCAGGCCGTCACCGTTCAGGTCGCCGCCGGCGGCCAGGGTGAACTTGCCCCAGCCCTTGCCCACCTGCACGGGCGCCTTGAACTGGCCGTTGCCCTTGCCGAAGTAGGCGTAAAGCAGCCCGCTGCTGTTGATGCCCAGCAGGTCCTGCTTGCCGTCCTGGTTCAGGTCTCCGGCCGCGTAGCAGGTGAACTTGCCCCAGCCCTTGCCCACCTGTGTGCGGTCCTTCTTGAATGCGCCTTTGCCGTCGCCGGCATAGAGCCACAACACACCGGACGAATCGACCGCCAGCAGATCGCCCACCTGGTCCGAATTCAGGTCGCCGGCGAAGATCACCCGGTAAGCCGACCAGCCCCGGCCAATCTGGACAGCGCTGCCAACCCCGCCCTTGCCGTCGCCCTTGCGTAGCCACATGGCGCCGTTGGCGTCGACCGTCACGACATCGGCCTTCTTGTCGCCGTTCCAGTCGCCTGGGCCGTAGACCTGCTGGTCCTCCAAACCAGACGAAACCACCGGGTAGGTCACCAGGTAGCTGACGGTCTTGTCTGGCGCGGCCCGGTAGAGCGCGCCCGTGCCATCCTCGATGGCCAGGATTTCGCCGCGGCCATCGCCCGTCATGTCCGGCGACAGCGAGAAGGCGTCATAGCGGTGCGTGAACGGCGGGGTCGGGGCCGCCGTCACCGTTACGGGAACGGTCACCACGGCCACCGCGGCGCCATCGGACACCTCCACCCGCAAGCTGGTCGAACCCTCCGCGTCAGCGTGCGTGGTGACCTGGCCGTTGGACAACGTTGCCCGCGCTACGCTCGCCTCCGGGGTGTCCACGATGTGCGTGATCTCCAAGGGATCATTGTCTTGATCGGTGGCCACGTCGGCTGCGTTGAAGGTGGCCGCGGCGCCATCGGGCAACTCAACCGCGAACGGCTGGCTCTTTGGTTCGGGCGCGTGGTTGGCCGTCCACTGGGCGAACAGTACGGTGCTGGCAGCCGTCATGGTGTAGACGGCGCCGCCGGCGTAGGCCGTGCCGCTGCCATTGGCCTGGGTGTTCCAGCCGGCAAAGCGATAGCCCTCCCGGGCCATGCCGTTGCCGTCGGGCAACGTGACCTGGTAGTCCGGGTCGTACTTGCTGTTGGCCACCGACTCTTCCGAGCCGAACCCCAAGTTGGCGTTGAAGGTGACACTGCGCTTGTAATAGGCGCTCACCTCAGCCCTCAGCTTCAGCCAGGTGGCCGCTCCAACAAAGGCGATGCTGTCTTGCAGCGGGGCATCGGCCTTGCCTTCCAGCCAGTGGCTGAGCTTGGGAGTGCCCCAATAGTGACCCATGTAATAGGTGATCGTGATCCAGGAGTCCGGCAACGGGGCGGACCCATAGACGTAGAAGGTGGTGGGCTGGCCCTGGGCCACCATGGCCGGGTTCTCTGTGGCTAGGCCCACGCCCTCGATCATCATGGTCATTTCGTTGACGTTGGCTTCCCCAATATTGGTATAGCTCCAACTGAACTGGTACTCCGACACCGCCTGGGCGCCTGGCGCTACCACGGGGAGCACGCCAAACGCGACCACCGCCGCCAGGACCAGGCGCCAACTGCGCCGCGTCTTCCTTGCCAACTGAATCACTTCCTTGTCTTGATTGTTTGTTTGTAGCGGCCACCTTGGACCTGGACCCGGGTGGCCATCACCAGCCGGAAGCGATCTGCTTCGCAGCCAAGAACTGGCCGTTACCCTTCGACTGGTAGTAGTACAACTGCCCAGTCGAATCATTCCGGCCCACAATGTCAGCCAGGCCATCACCACTCAGATCAGCCCCCGCCGCCAACGTGAA
>JAISTN010000004.1 GCA_031272565.1 Bifidobacteriaceae bacterium | reverse complement strand
ATCACGTTGTAGCCCGAAGGCAAAGTGCCCAGCGTGATCACCGTGTTAGCGGACACCGAGGTGATGGCGTGGTGCGTGTTGGACGTCCATGACGTATCCGGCGCCTCGGTGTGCAAGTTGCCCGAGTTCTTGGACGGGTTGACCGAGCTGTTGACCACGTTGGTCACCGTGTACGGAATGTCCGTGGTCACGGTGCTGCCCGCCGTCTTCAACGCCACGCGGACCTGGGCGGTGACATACCACACCCGGTAGTCCTCAATTTCACCGTCCGTCCCCCAGGCCTGGGTGTCCGCCGTGGGCTGTCCCTTGGTGGGCCAGTATTGGCCGCCGGTGTTGTCCACCATGGTGATGTTCTGCGCCGTGGTGGCACTCATGCGGACCGCCGCCGCGGCGACGGCACCGGTCGGTGTGCCGCTAGGCGCCACCAACGTGCCGCTGGCCACGCCGTTGGTCAGGCCGGTGTTCATGAACGGCACCGTGGTACTGGCAATGGCGGCCGAATTGAGCGGCGAAGCCCAGCCGGCCACCTTGACCGAATCCGCCAGCGTGGCCGGTGAAGTGGTCACATTGGCCTTGACCGGGTAGCTGCGGCTGACCGACAAGAACTGGTCCTGCAGGGGCAGTAGATCGCCGTTAGCCAACTCGATGAAGGCACCATCGTCAGTAGCGTGGCCGTTGCCGTCGCTGGAGTGGGTGCCATCGATTTCGCGGCCCACCGTGTCACCCAACTGGACCACATGCTCGGTCATGTTGACGTGGTAGGCGCCGCCCTCGGCGCCGGTGGTCTTGGTGGTGCCCTGGGTGTCGCCCCAGGTACCGGAAGCCGTGATGCCAAAGCCGACATCGGCCACATCGCGGTCCGTATACATGTCAACCACGCTGTAGTAGGCCCAATCAGCCGGGGAACTGGTGGAGCCCAGCGTGCCCAGAGTCTTGTCTACATACGGGACTTCCTGGGCGCCATCGCAGGCCACGCCGCCCGTGCCGGTCCACAAGTCGCCGCCGGTGTGGCCGGCGCCGTTGGTGCACTGGGCAATCACGTCGTTGGCGTTCTGGCCTGGAGCCAGCACCACGCCGGCGTCATCGCCGCCCAGCGCCCAGGTCTGGGCCGCGTTGACCCAAGCGGGGTTGGCAGTGGTGCCCTTGTTGATCTGAGGCTGCACCAGGCGGATGTAGTAGCGCACCGCCGTGGTGCCGTTGCCAATTGAGCTGGGCATGAACGAAACCCAGCCTTCCGAGTTGGTGGTCTGGGTCGAAACCAGCTTGTAGTCAGCGTCATACAGGGCGACGGTGTAGCCAGACAGGCCGGTCGTTTCGGCGGAGCCGCTGATTTCGCCGTCCGCGTTGCGGTCATGGAAGACGCGGGCCTGGATCACGGCCGCCGTCTGCGGCGAGGCGCCATCGTCAACGTTGTTGCCGGTGCGCGCCGCCCGGTCAAAGAAGTGCCAGTCGTTTTCCGGCGTCGCTTCGCCGGTGCAGTAGATCTTCCAGGCGCCGGACAGCGGGTCAGCCTCAAGGATTGAGTTGCCGGCGGTGCACTCGGTCTTGTTCAGGTTCTTATAGCCGGTGGCGTAGATGCGGCCGTGGTCAAAGAACGAACCGACCCAGCCACCCGCGTCGGCCGCGCCAAATGAGGTTGGCTCGCCAGCCGCGCCGTGGTCAAACGACATCACGAAGTTGTACTTCCACGATTCGGTGTCACCCACGCCGCCGGTGGTGCTGCCTTCGGTTGGGTTGCCGGCGGCATCCCGGGTGGGAACCACGCGGATCAACCGGACCACGCCGGCGGTACCCGTTGCCACCCACATGTAGATGTTGCCGTTGGCGTCCAAGGTCATGTCGGAGATGGCCGTGGCGTTGACAACGCCGTAGTGCAACTGGTAGCGGTCTTCCTGCGTTGCCGGCTGGATTTCACCGGAGCGGACCGCCGTGCCCGTCTGCGGATCCCAAATGGTGAAAGCGAAACCATCAGCGGAGTTGCGGCCGGTCTCGTTGTAGGCGCGCGAATCAATGTCCGCGGAGGTGTTCGACTGGATGTAGATGCGGCCGGTCACCTGATCGACCTCGCCGCCCGTGGACGAGCCCTCGCCCCAAGAGGTGCCCAGTGAGCCGTTGTCGTGTGGAGCGCACGTCACATCGCCCGTGGTGGCGCCGCTCTTGACCCGCAGCATCAGCACATTGCGGCCATCCGAAGTCCCGCTACAGGTCAGGCCGGTGCCATACGGGCCGTTGTCTGACCCCCAGCCCCAGAAGTAGACCACCAACTGGTCTGGATCATCCGGCGCTGGGCCAATCGCAGCCGTGGTGAAGAGCTGTAGGTTGGCGCCGGAGGCGGTGGTCCTGGCCTTCAAGGTCGACACCGCCCTGGAGGTGCCCGCGTCCTTGTCGAACACGATCCTTTCCAGCACGTCCATGCCGGCCGCGAAGGTGGCCGCGTTGTTGCCCACGTCCGGCGTCGGTGCGATGTACGCCGCGTCATGCTCTAGGCCGACGCCGTTGGTCCATTCGAATGACCAGGTTGAGGGCAGGGGTTGCCAGTTCGCAGTGCTGGGGAAGTCGGCTGCATCAGACTGCTGCGCGCCCTGCCACGCCTGGATCAGTGTCACCCCCCCAAGGGCGATCGCCGCTGAAACTAGCAGTACCAGCGGCTTGACCAGCCGGCCAAACTGCCGGCGGACGTTGGCGGTCACGGATGAGTTCTTCGGGCCTTGAGCACTCATTTTGGTTCTTTCCTTGTTTACGGTCCGGCGGTGAATTACAAGCATGTAACTATGCTTCGGTCCACCGCACTGGTACTGGGGGCTTCGGTGCTGGGGCATCCGCGAGTCAGGACTCGGGGAGACTGCGGCACATGGGCCAAGGCGCACCTGGAGCGGTGCTGGCTTGTTGGAGGGACTTGCTGGCGAGTTGCGTGGGCGGAGAGAGGTAGAAGCGTCAGGTGGGTAGCACACAGCCGCCCGGGCCCAGAATGGCCCTGGCGCCTGAAGTGCGAAACCACATCGCCCGCGGGGTTGCGACCGAGCACGATTCTTCCTTCTCTCCGAGGCATAGGCATACCAAGAGACAGGTCTGCCTGTTACCTACGTCACACGCTACTAGCGAAATTGGCTTGCAAATTGCCGCCTTGGGTGCTTCTACCTACGCCAGGCGGGGTTTGACCAGCCGTTTCCGGGCCTCTGACCTGCGGTTCAGCCACACGGCCTGGCCCGGGCCGGTGCCCCATGGTGCCCGCCAGGCGACACGATTGCAGCCGTTTGGGGGAGTCATTCTTGCGTAATACCACTCACGATCCGCGGGGTCATGGGATGAATTTCTGGGCTGTTTGGGCCGTGGCAGGCCGAATTTGCGTCGCTATTGGGGCTGCGACCAGGGCGTTCAGCCCGTCGCGAAACCCGGGCGATGCTAGTTGGGCGGTTGCGGGAATGGCTGTCGCTGAGTGGTTGATGCTGCCCTTGGTGAGCCCGTGGGGAGGCTTTGCCAGTTGGAGCGGAAGATGCCGTCTGGGTAGTGGCGCCCAAGTTGTCGACTGCCAGGAGCTTGGGCCTACCCTGAGGCATTTCTGCCAGCCTGATGGGACCACCTGGTCTGCCAGTTATGGGACCACGCCGCGTGTCGGGTGCGGACCGTGGCAACCGCGCGGGCTCAGGCCGCGAATTGCAATCCCGTGAGGCGTTCGTAAGCCTCCACGTAGCGGGCCCTGGTCTTCTGGACGACATCGGCCGGCAGGGCGGGCGGCGGCGACTGCCGGTCCCACCCTGATTCCTTGGTCAGCCAGTCCCGCACAAACTGCTTGTCGAAACTGGGCTGGGGGCCGCCCGGCTGCCAGGTCGCCACGTCCCAGTAGCGGGACGAATCCGGCGTCAGGACCTCGTCACCTAGAGTCAGGGCGCCGGTGGCCGGGTCGACCCCGAACTCAAACTTGGTGTCAGCCAGGATCAGGCCGCGCTGGCGGGCAATGCCCTCCGCCTTGGAGTACAGGGCCAAGGTGGCGTCGCGCAGCGCGGCGGCGACACGGGGCCCCAGCAGGTCCGCCACGTAGCCGAACGCCACGTTCTCGTCATGTTCGCCAATCTCCGCCTTGGTGGCCGGCGTGAAGATCGCCTCCGGTAGGCGGTCGCCATCGGTCAAGCCATTGGGCAGTGCGATGCCCGTCACCTGGCCCGTCTGTTGGTACTCCTTCAAGCCGGAGCCGGTCAGGTAGCCTCGTGCCACGCACTCCACCGGGTACATCTCCAGGCGCCGGCAAATCATGCCCCTGCCCGCCACCGGCGCCGGCACGTCCAGGCTGACCAGGTGATTGGGCAACACGTCCGCCAGTTGCTGGAACCACCAAGCGGTCAGCGCGGTCAAGACCTTGCCCTTGTCGGGGATGGGTGTGTCCAACACGTAGTCGTACGCGGAGATCCTGTCTGAGGTCACCACCAAGATGACATCCCCGTACTGGGACGTGCCGGCCGGCTGGTAGATGTCGCGCACCTTGCCGGATGTCACATATTGCCAACCCGGCAGGGCCAGGGGATCGCTGGATGAAATAGTCACCCGTCAAGTGTGCACCAGGTGGCGGGCGGCTGGCCGCCCGCCACGGCCGGAGCTGACCAGATGGCCACCCGGGTCCAGGTCCAAGGTGGCCACTCCCAGCCACAAATGGCCACCCGGGTCCAGGTCCAAGGTGGCCACTGGAGGGGCGGCGATAGTGATGTGGTTATCGGTAGTCGTTTGGCAGTGTCTTGCTTGGTGCCCTACGTGGCTGCTCAGGCGCTCAACTGCTGGCTGGACCGCTTCTGGCACTCGAGGGGACACAGTTCCGAGGCCCGTTGCGCAATATCGGTCCGGTGATGCGAGCCTTCCAGGCTGATCAGCGACACCCCCACGTAGGCGCGGGTCCGGGCCGCCGCCAGGTCTTTGCCCATGCCAACCACGTTCAGCACCCGGCCGCCGGCCGAAACCAGTTCGCCGTCGCCGCACAAGGCGGTGCCCGCGTGCAGCACCGACACGTTCTGGCGTTGTTCCGCCCGCTCCACACCGGTCACGGGCCGGCCCGTGACCGGTGTGCCGGGGTAACCCTGGGCGGCCACCACCACGGTGACGGCCGCCTGGCTGGACCATTCCAACTGGCCAACCTGGTTCAGGCGGCCCTGCGCCGCGGCCAGCAGCACTTCCGCCAGGGGCGTCTTCAGGCGGGGTAGGACAACTTGGGTTTCGGGGTCGCCAAAGCGGGCGTTGAACTCCACCACCCGCAGGCCGCGGCTGGTCAAAGCCAGGCCGCAGTAGAGCACACCCTGGAACGGGGTGCCGCGTTTGGCCATCTCTGCCACCGTAGGCCTAGCCACCGTTTCCATCACCTGGTCGGTCAGGTCGGCCGGCGCCCACGGCAGTGGCGAATAGGCGCCCATGCCGCCGGTGTTGGGCCCTTGGTCGCCATCAAGCGCCCGCTTGAAGTCCTGGGCCGGGGCCAGCGGCAGCACGGTGGTGCCGTCGGTGATGCAGAAGAGTGAGATTTCCGGCCCGTCCAGGTACTCCTCGATGACCAGTTTGGCGCCGGCGTCCAGGCAGGCCTGGGCGTGGGCCAGCGCCTGGTCAAGCTGATCGGTCACCACCACGCCCTTGCCGGCGGCCAGGCCGTCGTTCTTGACCACGTACGGCGGGTGGAACTCGGCCAGGGCTTGCTCGGCTTGCTGGCGGTCTGTTGCCACCACGGCCCGCGCGGTGGGCACTCCGGCGGCCGCCATCACGTCTTTGGCAAAAGCCTTGGAGCCTTCAAGTTGGGCAGCCTGGGCGCTGGGGCCAAAGCAGGCGATGCCGGCCGCCCGGACGGCATCGGCCACGCCGGCCACCAGCGGTGCCTCCGGGCCAACCACCACCAGGTCTGCCTTGATTGACTGGGCCAGGGCGGTCACCGCCTGGGGGTCATTGATATTAACGGTATGAAGTGTCGCCACCCGGCCAATCCCTGGGTTGCCGGGGGCGGCGTGCAACTGGTGCACCGGCTGAGTCTGTTCGGTCTGTTCCTGCGCCAAGCTGTGGGCGATGGCATCTTCCCGGCCGCCCGAGCCAATGATCAGAATCCTCACGTGTCCGAGCCTATCTCGCCCACGTCCCCCGCGTCAGCCCGGCCGAGCCTCCCCGCGCGCTGCCCCGCACACCTGTCCGCCCCCAGCGCAACCCCCCGCAGCGTGGGGCCACCGCTCACCCAGCCTGGGTGACCGTGATGGTCTGCGGTTGGGCAGCACCCATCGCATCGACCGTCACGTGCCCAGTGCGAGCCACCCCGGCCTTCATCGTCGAGAACGTTTGCGCAGGTCAGAGGCTTACCGCCGATGTCGACCGGTGGTCTGGTGCCCTCCGGAAGCTGGCTTTGAGGTCGGCATCGGCCACCATCTGTACAAACGAGCCCGAGAGTTCGCCGCTGCCCGGCTGGGCTCCCGGTTGGCCAGCATTCGGAAAGCTGTTGCCAGATGGTCAGGTGGGGCCCCGTGACCGTTGTGTCCGGGCCTGCCCTTACCCACCTTGGGATCGGCCCCCAGGGCAAAGTGGCAGACAACGGCCGGTTTTGTGGCAGTAGCGGCCGATGTCGACCCCAACTGGGCCTGCCGGGCCGGGGATCGGCATCGGCGGCAAGCCGCTGACCTGCTGGGACGCTCTCAACGTCCAGCCCGGGCGGGCGGCCCCCAGGCGACCAAGTGCTCTGAACCTCCCAAAACCGGCGTTTGTCTCCCACTTCCGGCCGCCGCCCAGCACCGCCGAGCTGCCGACGCGCCTGGCGAATCGGCCCGTGCTACAGTTACTTCAGTTAGACCACTTGTGGAGGTGACCCATGAGCCCAGTGTTGCAACGCGATGCCGAGGCCTTGCACCAAGCCTTGGAACTGGACGGCGACGAACTCTCTGTGTCGCTGTCCCGCCAAACCGTCGAGTTCATCGCCCAGGTGGTAGACGCCCAGGCCCATGGGCAAGAAGTCGTGTTTTCCCGCGTCCCGCGCGAAGTCAGCCCGGAAGACGCCGCCAGGATGCTCGGCGTATCGCGCCCCTACGTGCGCAAACTCATGGACCAAGGCGACCTGCCTTTCCGCATGGTTGGTTCGCACCACCGGATCGCGGTGGCCGATGTGACGGCCTGGTACACCCGTGAACGGACCCGTCGCCATGAGGCCATGATCCGGTTTTCCGAACTGGAAAATGAGCTTGGGCTGTTCGAGTGAACGGCACACCTGCCCACCTGCCTGTCCGAGGTCGCCCAGGGCAAAGGGGCAGACAACGGCCGGTTTTGTGGCAGTAGCGGCCGATGTCGACCCCAACTGGGGCCTGCCGGGCCGGGGATCGGCATCGGCGGCAAGCCGCTGACCTGCACTAACGCCGTCCGCCACCGCCCGTTTCCGGGTTCGTCAGGTGGGGACGGGTCCCAAGTGACGACCGCTGATACGCGATTCGTCAGGTGGGGACGGGTCCCAGGTGACGACTGCTTGGCAAGGGTGGCCACCTGGCCACCGCTGCGTCAAAGCGGCGTGCGGGCAAAGCGAAGGGGCGGCTCCCTTGAAAAGGGAGCCGCCCCCTGCGTCAGCTTGGCGCCGGACCAACTGCCCGGCGGGCCCGGCTTACGGCCGGGTCTGCCGCGGCCCTCAGCCAGGCTACTTGGCGGCGTTCAGGCGCTCGCGCAGCGCCGCCAACTGCTCGGTCAATTCCACCGGCAGACGCTCACCGAACTGCGCGAAGTACTCCTCGGTCAGGTCGGCCTCCGCCAGCCAGGCGGCCGGGTCGATGGCGAACAACTGCGCCAGGACGTCATCGGACAAGCCCAAGCCTTCGACATCGAACTCGCCGATCACCGGCAACTGGCCAATCGCCGTCTTGACGGAGCCCGCCTGGCCCAGCACCCGGGCCACCGCCCAGGCCAGCACCCGCGAGTTCTCGCCATAGCCCGGCCACAGGAACTTGCCATCGGCGCCCTTGCGGAACCAGTTGACCTGGAAGATCTTGGGCGCCTTGTCGCCCAGCACCTTGCCCATGTGCAGCCAGTGGGCCCAGTAGTCGCCCATGTTGTAGCCGCAGAACGGCAGCATGGCGAACGGGTCCCGGCGCAGCGCGCCAACAGCGCCCTCCGCCGCGGCGGTCTGCTCCGAGGACACGGTGGCACCAATGAACACGCCGTGCTCCCAGTTGAGAGACTGGTTTACCACCGGCACGTTGGTGGCGCGGCGGCCACCGAACACGCTGATGTCCACCGGCACGCCGCGCGGATCATTGAACTCCGGCGCAATGATGGGGCACTGGCCGGCC
>JAISTN010000335.1 GCA_031272565.1 Bifidobacteriaceae bacterium | reverse complement strand
CCAGGCCCGGACGGCGCCTGAACCCCAGCGGGCCGGGCAGCCCTCGCGTTGCGTCCGCCGCTAGGCACGCTCCCGGATTTCTCCAGGGCGGCCAGAGCGCTGCGCCATACGACCTGCTGGGTGCCTGCCGAAGGTCGCCTTGCGGCTCCCCCCGACCGGCTAGCCTGCCGCGACCTGCCCTTGCGGACCGCCGCGACCGGCTTTGCCTGCCTGGGACGCCCTTGCGGGGCCCCGGCCGGCACGCCCGCCGCGCTTCCCCTCCATGGTCTGAACCGACCGGCGGCGCCTACCGCTGAGGCCCTTTCGAGCCCCTACGACTGACCCGCTTGCCGGTCCCCCTTGGTGGGTCCACTACGACTTGCGTGGTAACAATCTTGCCCCATCCGGAGGGTGAAACGCAACACTCTAGACCACCTTTTTTGGGGAACCTCGGCGTGTCGTCGGCGTGTCGCAAATTTGCTGTCCACATGCCGGACAAGCGTCAGCCTGGAGGCCGATTCAAGGGATGAATTTGGGCCTCGTTTGGCCCCTCAAGGCGGGGTCTTCTGGGGCCGAAGCGGCGCTCCGTGACGCGCCCGTGATGGTGTTGGCAGTTGCCTCAAGGCTTGGCCGGAGGTGCCGGCCAAGGGCGCCGGCGTGGCAGCGGGCGGCATCGGGCACAAGATGGGGAGCGAACCGGAAGCCGGGCGCGGGCCGGGCAGGACGAACCGGACCAACTCATACCTGGTCCGGTTCATCACCATTCAACCCTGGCCCAGGCCGCCAGGCCCGTGCGACACACCGGCGCCGCCGGATCAGCCTTGAACCCGGGTCCACCGGTGCTTGGTGACTCAGGCAGCTTGCCATCACTTTGCCACCTTGCCATCGCACCCACCCGGTGCGGCTCGCAACGCCAACCATCGTTGGCTCCAGGCCGAAGCAGGCGGCAAGCGCCATGTGGTGGGCGCCAACCGGCGGTCAGCCGACAGGCAGCCGGGCCTGCTTGTGGTATTCGATTGAGAAGACCGTCCGGGCGCCGGGGGCCGCTGCCGAGAGGCGGGCTCGCGTGGCCTCGCCTGTCTCACGGGCCTCCGTGATGGCCTCCCAGGCATCGCCCCCCCAGACCCGCCGCAAGTAGCAGACGGCACTGGCGAAGTACTTGATGCGAAGGTCGGACACCATCTTGCCGCTGGAAGTCACGACAATGCGGAACATCAGCCCCAACCTCCCCCTTCTGGCTGGCACCCAGAGGGGGGGGAACTGGCGCGTGCGAGTGCACCTGGTGGTTTGGCCCAAGCGCGGCCGGGTAAGACCGCAGCGGCGCCTGGGCAGTGGGACACGTCCCTTACGGGAAGGCTCACGGCCGGATACATGCCGACTCCTTGATACTCCTAGTAGCGCGGATCCTCGGCGGGGGAGATGGTGGCGGGGGAGCGAGCGGGGGAGTCACGCCACCGGCGTACGAGGTCTTGGCGAAGACATTACCTGGATATCAAGTTGGTGTCATAGGACGATTGGGCTGCGGGCAGTAGTTCTGCCTAAGCGGCACCGGGGCGGGCCACGGGAACTCCCGGCGCGTCGCTCCGTCCCGTTGTCTTACGCCGCTGTCGTCCTAGCTGACCGGCGATGTCGCCCGCCACCCCCTACCGGCCGGCCAGGCCTGCCGCCGCCCGCCATCGGCGGCCACTCCACGCCCCGGCGCGGGAGGCCCCACCTGTCCCCTGCAAAATCTACGAAAACGATCCTGCAAAATCTACGACAACGACCCCGTAAAACCTACGAAAATGGACGTGCAAGACCCACGAATCAGGCTACCCTTGACCTTATGGACAAGCTGCTCAGACGGAGTCTGATCGACCCGGCCAGGCGGGCTCTGGGGACGTTTCCGGCACTCATCATCGAGGGCGCCAGACAAGTCGGCAAGTCGACCTTCGCCACCATGGTGGTGGAGGACCGGCCAGCGGTGGTTTTCACTCTGGACGATCCGCAAGTTGCCACACTGGTGGCGGACAACCCCTTGGCTTTCGTGCGGCAGTTTCCGGACCGGGTGATGGTGATCGATGAGATCCAGAGGGCGCCAGAATTGATCCTGCCCCTCAAGCTGGCTATCGATGAAGACCGCCGGCCGGGCCGCTTTGTGCTGATCGGGTCATCCGACCTGTTGCGGCTGCAGCGGACGCCGGACAGCTTGGCCGGCCGGGCCGCCATCCTGCGGTTGCATGGCTTCAGTCAGGGCGAATTGGCCGGTCTCCAGGAGGATTTCGTTGCCTGGTTGGCGGACGCCTTGCGGCGTGAACGCAGCACTGGTCAGCCTGGCAAGCTGGCGCCCGGAGCAAGCTTGAGCCGGGCCCAGTGTGTGGCCATGTTGGCCGCCGGGGGCTATCCCGACATGGCGCTACGGGATGCCAGCACCCGTGGCGGCTGGGTGAACGCGTACCTGCGGCAGGTACTCCAACGGGATACGGCGGACATCCGGCGGGTCACCGACCCAAGCCGGCTGGAACGGCTGGCGCGGTTGGTGGCAGCCAACCAGGCGGGTGAGTTGGTCAAGTCCCGCTTGGCCAACGAAGCGGGCATTCCGGCCTCGACCATCACCGACTACTTGAACGTCATCACCACCTTGTTCCTGGTCGACCTCATCCCGGCCTGGTCGGCGAATCTGACCAACCGGGAGATCGACCGGCCCAAGGCCATCGTCTCAGACACCGCCTTGGCTCTCCGCCTAGCGCGTGTCAAACCGGACAGCCTGGTCCCGCTGTCTGGCCAGTATCTTGGGCCGTTGCTTGAAGGGTTCGTGGCGGGGGAGTTGCTGAAGCAGCGCGGCTGGGCCGCTCAGGACTACGACATCTATCACTATCGCAGTTCCGGCGGGCTCGAAGTCGACTTGGTGATCGAATTGGATGGCGGCGAACTGATTGGCCTTGAGGTCAAGACGACTGAATCGGTGGCGGGCAGGCACCTGAAGAACCTACGGGCCCTGCGTGACCGCCTTGGTGATCGCCTCCTGGGCGGGGTGGTCCTGAGTTTGTCGCCGCAGGCGGGCGCCCACGGCGCAGGCATCCACGCGCTGCCCATCAGCGCGTTGTGGGCGCATCCCGGTGCCCGATGACGCCCGGCCGGCTGGCGTGCCGGCGGTTGGGCCAACGACGAACTGACAAGGGACGGGGTTGCCTGGCCCGGGTAATGGGGGCCAGCTTGGCGGTCGTTGGGCTTGCGACGATCTGGCGTGGGACGGAGGCGTTTAGCTGTCAGCGAACGCCGCCGGCCCTGGGCGGGGCCTGTCTTACCGGGCCGCGGCGCCAACCGCTAGCCTGGGGACATGAAACAGGGCCGTTTCAGCTTCTCCACGCTGGTCGAAATCGCCGATGCGGTGGACTTCCCCGGCTCCGAGGCCCCGGGTGAAGCCTTCGTCAACGCGGTGGGCATACTGCAGCGCGCCGTGGGCGCCAAGCTGGCCCCGTCCTATCTGCTGGATGTAGACGGCAACCACGCCGTGCTGGTCTCCGACCAGGAACACTGGGCCATCTTGGGCAAGACCTACCCCACCATCGTGGCTGCGATCCACGTCCAGCCGCCCTGGACCCACCCGGAGGGCCGGCCGGTGGCGGTGGCGGACCACATCAACGAAAAGGCCTACACCCGCCTGCCGGAGAGCTTCCGAGACTGGTTTGACCACACGGGCTTGTGCGTGCCGGTGCACGCCAACCGGCGCCACCTGGGCGCCATCCTGATGACCTTTGACCAGCCGTTCGACCTGACCCAGGCCGCGTCCGACTTCCTGACCGCGGCCGGGCACATCCTGGGGGCGGCGCTCTACCGCTGGCAGGTGGCCAAACGTCAGCGTGAACTGGGCGCCTTGGAGGAGCGCCGGCTGCTGGCGGACGAACTCCACATCGACCTGTCGCAGCACATCGCCGCCCTAGGTCTGCACGTGGGGGCGATGCGCCTGGACCTGGACCAGGCCAGGGCTGGTTCCGGCTTGGACCAACTCGAGGCCGATGTCGACCGGTTGGACGACATGGTGGGGCTGCTGCGCAGTTCGTTGCGTCAGGAGATGCTGGGTCTGAGGGCGGATGTGGAGTTGCTGAAGGCACCGTACGTCTTGGGTTTGAGCGGCGAGGCCGAACTGATCGACGAACCGCTGCACCGGGTGGTGCGCCGCCACGTCCGGAACTTCGAGAAGCTGCTGGGCATTCCGGTGGAACTGGACTTTGCCCGGCCCGATGAGATCGCCAACGTGCCTTTGGCGGTGGTGTCGCAGTTCATCCGGGTGCTGCAGGAGGCCCTGGCCAACACCCGGTTGCATTCCGAGGCCACCCGCCTGGTGATCCGCCTGGCGGCCACGCGCGACCAGGTGCGCCTGGAGATTCAGGACAACGGCCGGGGCTTCGACCCGGCCGTGGTGCCGGAATCGCGGCTGGGCCTGTCCATCATGCGGGAACGGATTGAGCAGGTGGGCGGTACCTTGGAGATTGACACGGCGGTGGGCCAAGGCACGCGGGTGCTGGCCGTGGCGCCGCTGGTAAGCGTGAGCGGTGGCATGCGGGTGCCGCTTGGAGTAGGGGTCTGAGACGATGGCAGAGGTTGTGGCCGGAACTGTGACAACGGTACTGATCGCGGATGACCACGTGTTGTTCCGGGAAGGGCTGGAGGCTCTGATCGAACGCTGGCCGGACTTCGCGGTGGTGGGCAGTGCTGAAGACGGCGCCGAGGCGGTCGAAAAGGCCCGCCGCCTGCGCCCCAACCTGGTGCTGATGGATGTGCGCATGCCCGGCATCGGCGGGCTAGAGGCCACCCGCCTGATCACAGCGGCCGATCCGAACGTCCGGGTGGTCATGCTGACCATGTCCAACCTGGGTGATGATGTCCTGCAAGCCCTGCGCAACGGTGCCCACGGTTACCTCAGCAAGGATGAGCCGGTGGAGCGCTTGC
>JAISTN010000310.1 GCA_031272565.1 Bifidobacteriaceae bacterium | reverse complement strand
GCCGTCTTGCCGTGGCCGCCGGTGTTGCGCGAGACCTCGCCTGGAGCCACCCGCTTGACATAAGAGGTCGAGTAGTAGTTGACACCCAGCACGCTGAGCGGTTGGCGGGCCGTTTCCAGGTCGCCCGGCTGGACAAACGACCAGTCGGTGACGGCGGCGGTGTCCGCCAGCAGATCTGGCGCGTAGCTGGCGTTGAACATGGGGCCCAGGAAGATCTCGTTGCCCAGAGCCAGGATTTGGCGGGCGGCGTCCTGGTCTTCGGGGCGGTCGGTGGCTGGGCGCACCACGTGCAGGTTGAGCGTCACCGAACAGCGCGTGTCTTGGCCCAAGGTGGCCCGGATCGCCTGGATGCCCAGGCCGTGTGCCAGGTTCAGGTGGTGGGCGGCGGCCAGGGCGGCGGCCGGCTCGGTCCGGCCCGGGGCGTGGTGGCCGGAGGCGTAGCCCAGGTAGGCGGTGCACCAGGGTTCGTTCAGAGTGGTCCAGGTGTCGATCCGGGCGCCCAGGGCGGCGGCCAGGAGCTGGGCGTAGTCGGCGTAGCGGTAGGCCGTTTCGCGGACCGGCCAGCCGCCTTGGTTTTCCAGGGCCTGGGGCAGGTCCCAGTGGTACAGGGTCAGCACCGGTTTGATGCCCTTGGCCAGCAGCGCGTCCGCCAGTCGCTTGTAGAAGTCCAGGCCCTTCTGGTTCGGCGCGCCCTGGCCGGTGGGCTGAATGCGGGGCCAGGCCACGGAGAAGCGGTAGGCGCCCACGCCCAACTGGGACATGATTTCAACGTCTTCTTCCCAGCGGTGGTAGTGGTCGTCCGCCACATCGCCGGTGTCGCCGTTCAGAATGGTGCCGGGGGTGTGGCAGAAGGTATCCCAGATGGAGGGGCCGCGGCCGTCATCGTGGACAGCGCCTTCGATCTGGTAGGAGGCGGTGGCGGTGCCCCAGGTGAAGTCCGGGGGGAACAGTGGAGTGGACATGGCGGGCCTTTCAGGGGGTTTGGTCGAGCGAACTGGAAGCGCTTCCATACTACACTTGCCGTAGGCTGGCGGTACAGCCCTGGTGGCTGTCTGGCCGGCCGGTTTGGCGGTAGCTTCGGTAGTGGTTCCGGCAGAGGGGGGGCCGATGGCAAAGCGGGTTACTTTGGCCGATGTCGCGCGGCGGGCGGGGGTTGCCCCGGCTACCGCGTCCAGGGCGTTGAACGGCAGGGGACAGGCTTCCGCCGATGCCGTCGCCCGGGTCCGGCGGGCCGCGGCGGAGCTAGGCTTCACGCCCAACCAGGCGGCCCGGGCCCTGGCCTCGCAGCGGACCTATGCCATCGCCTTGGTCATTCCAGAGCCGGTCACACTGGTGCTGGGGGACCCCTATCTGCAAGAGACCATTGCGGGGCTCTCGGAAGCCTTCCGCGGCACCGACTATCAGGTGGTCCTGGTGATAGTGCGGCCGGACGAACCGGCCGCCAAGGCCCTGCGCGTGATCCGGCAAGGCATGGTGGACGGCGCCATCGTGGTGTCACACCACGGGCCTGGCTTGGGCGGTGTGGGCGAGGGAGCCGGTGTCGCGGACGGGGCTAAGGCGGCTGGTTTGGCTAACCAGGTTGCTGATGAGGCTGCTGAAGGGGTCGGCGTGCTGCACGGCGTGCCGGCCGTCTACATTGGCCGGCCCTGGCAGGCGCCGCCGGCCATGTATGTGGCCATGGATGACCGGGTGGCGGGGCGGTTGGCCACCGCGCGGCTGGTGCAACGGGGCGCCAAGCGGATTGCCTGCGTGGCCGGTTCGGCCGACATGACGGCGGTGCAGGACCGGGCCCAGGGCTGGCAAGAGGTCTTGACGGAAGCCGGCCTGGAGCCGGGGCCGGTGGAGTACGCGGCCTTCACCATGGAGGCGGGCGCCCTGGCGATGGAGCGCATCTTGCAGGCTTACCCCCAGGTGGAGGCGGTGTTTGCCCAGTCCGACCTGCTGGCCCTGGGCGCCATGCGAGTCTTGGCCAAGGCCGGCCGGGCGGTGCCTGGCGATGTGGCGGTGGCGGCGGTCGACAATTCGGCGGTGGCCGCAGCGGCCAGCCCGCCGCTGACCAGTGTCACCAACCCGGCGGCGGCCCTGGCGGCCAGGGCCGCCCGCATGCTGCTGCGGGTCCTGGACGGCGGCGAGCCACCAGAGACCCAAACCCCAGAAATCGAAACCCCTGAACTGATCATCCGCGAATCCGCCTGACCCGGCCAGCCCTGCCGCCGCCGGCACCGACAAGTGGGAGACAACGCACGGTTTTGTGGCAGTAGCTGCCTGTCGCGGCCCCTGGGCTCGGCTGCAAAGTGGGAACCGACATCGCCCACAAGCCCCTGACCTGCGCAAACTCTGACGGCCTGGATTTCACCTTGGCGGCGCCAAGCTGCCAATCTCCCAAAACCGGCGGTTGTCTCCCACTTTCGGTTTCAACGACCACCATCCCGCCGCCTGGTCCTCCAGGGTGATCACCCTTCCAGGCGGGGCCTGTTTGGCTGGCCAGGAACTCTGGCGCACAAGTCCCGCGCCATGTGGGCATCCACCAGGGGCGCCGCGCGGGTTTGACGGTGGGCGGGCCTGGGATGGCACACTAGAAGCCGCGATCCGCCTTGGTGTAATTGGCAACACAGGGGTTTTTGGTGCCCTTATTCTAGGTTCGAGTCCTGGGGGCGGAGCCATAGGAGGTGGCCGTGAATCAGTTGGCCCTGGTCTGCCGGGCCATCGCGGAGGCCGCACAGCGCGGCGCACCACTGACTCAACGGGCGCTGGCCAGTGAGTTGGAGGTCTCGCTGGGCCAGGCCAACCGGTTGATCAAGCAAGCCATCGCGGCCGGCTACATCACCCCACCAACCAACGCCGCACCCGGCACCCCACCCACGGGCACCACCCTGACCCCTGCCGGGCAGTCATACCTCGATCAGTTCAAGGTTGACAACGCCATCATCTTGGCGGCCGGTTTCGGATCACGTTTTGTGCCTCTGACCTACGAGGCCCCCAAGGGGCTGCTCAAGGTGGCAGGCGAACCGATGCTGGAACGCCAGATCCGGCAACTCCACGCCGCCGGCGTGACCGAGATTGTCATTGTGGTGGGCTACCTGAAGGAGAAGTTCGATTACCTGATCGACCAGTATGGCGTCACCTTGGTGTTCAACCCGGAGTACGCCACCAAGAACAACCTGGCTTCGCTGTACGTGGCGCGCCACCACCTGGCCGGCAGCTACATCCTGGTGGCGGACAACTGGATGGAACAGAACCTGTTCCACGCCTGGGAACCGGACCCGTGGCTGGGCAGCGTCTACTTTGAGGGTCCAACGGCCGAATGGGCGGTCACCACCGGCGCCCGCGGCCTGGTCAAGAAGATCCAGGTGGGCGGCGCGGACACCTGGGCGTTGCTGGGCCCGTGCTACTTCACCGCCGGGTTTTCCGCCCGCTACCGTCCCCTCCTGGAGCAGGCCTACGCCACGCCCGGCACGGACAACTGGTACTGGGAGGACATTGTCAAGGACAATCTGCCCGCCCTACCCATCTACCTGGCCCGCCGCCCGGCGGCCAAGGTGCGGGAGTTTGAGAACCTGGCCGAACTCCAGGCCTTCGACCCTTCCTACCGCCAGACCACCAACAGCGCCATCATGCGCCAAATCGCGGCCGCGTTGGGGGTGGGTGAAGGCGACGTGACCGACATCGTGCCCCTGAAAAATGGCCTGACCAACGCCAGTTTCCGTTTCACGGTGGGACCCAACACCTATGTCTTCCGGCGGCCGCAGGAAGGCTCCAACGCCTGGCTTGACCGCTTGGCCGAACAGACCACTTACCAGGCCTTGCAGTCCCTCGGTCTGAGCGACCAGGTGGTTTGGCTGGACCCGGCTAGCGGCCACCGCATCACCCGGTTCTGCAGCGGCGCCCAACCCTTGGATCTGGCGGACACGGCCGCAGTGACGGCCGCCATCGGCGCCCTGCGGACGGTGCACCGCAGCGGCCTCAAGGTCCCTCAGCGGCTGGCGATGGCGGCCGGTGGCCTGGCCCGGGTCCAGGCCTTGTGTGACGCCCGGGCGGCGGTCCAGTTCTCCGACTATGAAGCGGTCAAGCAACTGGCCGCCCGCCTGCTGGCGCTGCCCGGTGTGCCGCCGGACCAAATGGTGTTGGTGCACGGCGACTTTTCGCCTTCCAATGTGTTGGTGTTGCCGGGGGGTGGGGTCACACTGATCGACTGGGAACAGGCCGGCATGGGCGACCCGGTGGCCGATGTCGCCGCCTTCGCTGTGGCCGGCCAGGTCGGCTTGGAACGCGCCCAGGAACTCCTAGAGGAGTACCTGGAACGTCCGGCCAGTGGCTCGGAGCGGCAACGCTTCTACCGCGCGGCCGCCCTGTATGGCCTGGTCAGCGCGTTGTGGACGGAGTATCGCCAGTCCTTGGGCGTGGCCGTTGGCGAGTATCCGTTGGTGATGTACCGGGCGGCCAAGACCTATGGCGCTCTGGCCCTGGAGTCTGGCCCGGAGATGGACCTGGGTCAACCGATATAGCGGCGGATCATGGCCGCGCCGGTAGCGGTGGGCTGGTAGACAATCGTCACCTGGCCGGCTTGATCTTGGCTCAGCGCGCACTTGGCCAGCACGCCGTTCTTTTCGGCGGCCGCCAGCGCCTCCGCCACCGCTTGGCGGGTGAGGGCCTTCGAGCCGCCGTAGGTCCCAGCCAGGGCGGCGATCAGTTCATCTGGCCCGGCCTGGCCCAGGGCGGCCACCTGCCGCAGCAGGGCATAGTTGACCGGCAGGCGCCGGCCGCCCGTGTCCCCGGCGGGCGCCCCGGCGGCGTCTGATGCCGGCGCCGCCGCCGGCTCTATGACCGGCAGGCCGGCGAACTCGTCTACGGCCTCACGGCCCAGCTTCAGCGGATTGACTGCCACCAGCAGCACGCCCAGGCACATCACCGGTGCCGCCACCCAGGTTTCCACCGGCACGGACTGCCCGGCCTGGCCAAAGCCAACTCCCACTACCAGCCAGCAGAACAGAGGCGTCCAGAAGCTGTAGGTGGCGTTGCAGGCCATGCCCAGCGCGGCACCACACATCGAGTTGCCGCGGTACCACAGGCCAAACGATGAGGCGCAGGCCAGGCCGGCAATGGCGAACAACGCCAGCGAGGGCCCGTCCGTCAGGGCTTCGCCCAACAGCGAGCCGAACAGGCTGCCTTCGCCCGCCAGCAGGCATAGCACCGGCACAAAGACGACCAGATTGCCCAGGCCGGCCACTAGTTCACGGATGGCGATGCCGATCTGGTAGTCGATCAGGACGGTGCCGGCCCCGGCCACTGCGCCTTCGATGCCCCAGCCCAGCGCCGCGATGAAGGCGATCACCAGGCCCAGGGCCATGCCCTTGGGGGCGTCTTGTCCCAGGCTGCTGGAACCGATCAGGAACGAGGCCGCCAGGCAGATGGCAATACCCACTCCCATCCGCAGGTTGATCACCTGTTTGAACAACAGCCGCCCAATGATGGCCCCGATCACGGGGCAGAGGGCCGTAATGGGTGCCGCGGAGGGTCCCGCCATGTTTAGCGCCACCACGTAGGCGCCGTTGGCTACCGGCCCGCCAATCACGGCGCAGATCACCATCACCCCGCCGGGTTTGGAACGCAGCGAGCGCCAGAAGTCGCGCAGCTTGCCTTTGGCCACCACCAGCCCCAGGCACCAGATGGCGCCCAGCGTGTCGTTGACGGCGCAGGCCAGCATGCCCACCACGTAGACGGCGGCGAAGGCCGTCAGTGGCGAAGCCTCTCCGGCCCACCCTGGCCACGGCCCTTCCGACTGGGCCTGGGTGATGAAGGCGCTGTAGACGCCGTACAGCAGGCCGCCCACCAGGGCCACCCCAATGCCTTTGACCAAGAAGCGCCGCGCCTGGCGTTGGGCGGCGCCCAGCACCCCGCTGGAGGCCGCCGTCGCCGCCCGGGAGGGGGCCGGGCCCGCCGTCACGCCGGCACCCCGTCCAGGCGGGCCGGGTGGCCGGCCGGGGCCTCGGCCAAGGCTTGGGACAGCAGTCCGCTAGTGGTCAGCGTCCCGTAGTGCTGCACCATGAAGCCGTACATGTCCTGGCCGTAGGCGGTCAGGTCCTGCCCGGCCTGGGTCTTGACGTGGGCCCAGAGTGACCAGAGGTAGCCGGCCAGGGCGGTGTAGAGGTACAACCGGGCCAGCTCTGGGCCGGTGGGTTCCCGTTCCAGGTAGAGCTGGAGCGACAGTTCCAGGCGTTCGGGCGGGAAGTAGCAGTAGATGCCCAGCATGGCAATGTCCATGATCGGGTCGGCCCGGCCGGAATACTCGTAGTCGATGAGCCGGTAGGAGCCGTCCGGCAGGATCAGCAGGTTGGCGGGCAGCATGTCGCCGTGGCAAAACACTTCCGGCACGGCCAGGCGTTCCTGGACGCCCAGCAGCCCGGCCACCTGGCATCGCGTCTGCCCCAAGTCCGGGTAGGGCGGTGGTGGCAGCGGGGCACACAGGGCTTCGTAACCGGCAATCATGCCGCCGATGTCGAAGCGCCGCTGGACGGGCAAGTCCAGCCCGTGCAGCCGGCGGAGGGCGGCCATGCAGAGTGCCAGGTCGGCATCG
>JAISTN010000297.1 GCA_031272565.1 Bifidobacteriaceae bacterium | reverse complement strand
AGTGGTTTGTGCCCGGCCTGTTGGACGGCTCGGTGGCGTTTGGCGGCGAAGAGTCCGCCGGCGCCTCCTTCCTGCGCTTCAACGGCGGGGTCTGGACCACCGACAAGGACGGCATCATCCTGGCCCTGCTGGCCTCAGAGATCCTGGCCGTGACCGGCCAAACGCCCTCCCAGTTGCACGCCCAACTGGTGGAGCAGTTTGGCCAGTCCTGGTACGCCCGGGTTGACGCGCCGGCTTCGCGGGAGGCCAAGGCCAAGCTGGCGGCTTTGGACCCGGCCCAGGTCACCTCAACCGAGTTGGCCGGTGACCCCATCACCGCCCGGCTGGTCAAAGCGCCCGGCAACGGGGCCGCCATCGGCGGTCTCAAGGTGACAACGGACAAGGCCTGGTTTGCTGCCCGGCCCAGTGGCACCGAGGACGTCTACAAGATCTACGCCGAATCGTTCGTCTCTCCGGACCATCTGGCGGCGGTCCAGGCGGCGGCCAAGGAACTGGTCGATGGAGTGATCTAGATGAAGCGCCTGGCCCCGGGGCGAAACCGCAAATCAACCGCCAAACGGAAGCTCTACCTGGCCCTGGCCGGCGGGCTCGCCTGGGCGCTGACCGGGGCCTGTGCCCTGGTACCAGGCCTCGGCTTGGCGGCGGCGCCGGCCGCGGCTGACCCTGGCGCCGGCGGCGGCATCACCCCCATGGCCTACGCGCCCATCGACACGACCAGTAAGGCGGCCGTCCGGGACGCCTACGTCGACTACCTGCCCACCCAGTCGGTCGACATGGGCTGGACCGGTTCGGTCAATACCTGCACGCCGGGCACGGTGTCCGCGGAGGCCCAGGCCGCCACTTTCAAAGCGCTGAACTACTTCCGGGCCATGGCCGGCCTGCCTAGCCAGGTGACGGAGAACACTACCGCCAGCGCCATCGCCCAACGCACCGCCCTGATGTTCCTGGCTAACGGGGGTTTGAACCACTACCCGCCCACTGCCTGGCTGTGCTGGACCAACAACGGCGCGTTTGTGGCCAGCCGGTCCAACATTGCCTGGGGTTCTGGGCAGGCCGGTTTGGGGGCCGGGGCCCAGGCCATCAGTGCCTACGTGTCCGATGGCGGCAATGAGTCCACGGTGGGTCACCGGCGTTGGATCCTGTCACCCGGGCAGTTGACCATGGGTTCTGGCTCGACCAGCAACACCAACGCTCTGGTCTGGGGCAACGGCCAGGGTGCTTGCGGCGACAGCGCCTGTACCGCGACGTCTTGGAATGCTTCTGAGAGCCCCACCTTTACCAACACCTACAGCCAGTCCTGGTCCAGCCCGCAGTTGGTGGCCTGGCCGGCGGCCGGCTATTTCCCGTACCAGTTGGCGACCAGCGCCTTCCACGGGCAGATCGCCTGGTCGTTGCAGACGGGCAGTGACACCATCGGTTTTGCCGGTGTCTCTGTCAGCGTGACCAAGAACGGGGTGGCATTGCCCATCACGGTCAAGGCGGCCAATGCGCCCCGCAGTGGGGGTTACGGCGACCAGGCGGCGCTGATCTGGCAGCCCACGGCCGCTATCACAGCACCCGCCGCCGGTCAGGTGGACACCTATCACGTTTCGGTCACGGGCATCACGGGGCACGCCGACCTGTCCTATGACGTCAAGCTGTTCAATCCGTTGGAGGCCACGGTGGCCTCGGTTGCCATTGGCGGCAGCGCGCAGGTGGGCCAGCCGCTGACCACCACCGTGGGGACGGTATGGCCGGCGGACGCGGCCCTGACCTACCAATGGTTGCGGGACGGCACCACGCCGGTGGGCAACGACTTCTGGAGTTACACACCGGTGGCGGCCGATGCCGGCCACACCATCACGGTGCGCGTGACGGCCAACGTCTCCGGCTATACCGCCATCCCGGTGACGGCTACCTCCGCGACGGTCCAGGCGGCGCCGCTGCCCGCCATCACCACCGGCGGCTTGACGGTGACGGGCACGCCGACCCAAGGTAACCCGGTGCGGGCCACGATTGGCGCGGTTGACCCGGCCGATGCCACCGTCACCTACACCTGGCGGCTGGCCGGCAGCGTGGTCAAGCAGGGCACGGGCACGGCCAACGCCACCTACACTCCCACCACGGCTGACCACAACAAGGCGTTGCAGGTGACGGTCACCGCGGCCAAGTCCGGTATGACCTCCGCTACGTTGCTGGGACCCAGCCAGACGGTCGACATCTACCTGGTGCCAACATTGCAATCACCTACCACCTATGGCCCTTGGAATGTGGGCGTGTCAGCCAAGGTGGTGCTGCAGGCCAGCCCGGCTGACACGGTGCTGACCTATACCTTCAAGTGCGGCAGCACCACGGTCCAGTCCGGGGCGCGCGCCTATTGGATCCCGCCGGCCGCCTACGGCGGCCGGACTTGCAGCGTGGACGTGACGGGCCGGGTGGGCACGGCACCCAGCCAGACGGTCAGTCTGCCCAGCCGGACGGTGGCCACGGTGGCTTCGATTTCCGGGTCGGTGGTGTCCGATGGCGGCCTGGTGGTGGACGGCCTGAAGTTGTACTACGACAACTACACCTGTGACACGTACCAGGATGTGACCGTCAATGACCGTTACGGCACGGAGAACCTGGATACGACCGGGGCGTTCGGTCTGCTGGCGGACGTGGGACCGTGCTTCCTGCTGCGGGTGCGGACGGCCAGCGGCGTGACCGTGCCCACCACCTATGGCGGCGCCACCGCCGCGCAGCATTTCATCACGCCGGGCACGCAAGGTGTCACTTTGCACATTGGCGGTGCGGTCAAGGTGTCAGCGTCCATCAGCGGCACCCTGGGCGTGGGTGGTCTGCTGACCGCCCACGCCACGACTGTGCCCAGCGGCGCCACCGTCACCTACACCTGGTACCGGGGCGCCACGGCGGTGGGGACCGGTCTCAATTACACGCTGAGCGAGGCGGACCGCGGCCTGGAGGTGACGGTCCGGGCCCACGCCACCTACACGGCCGAATACGGCACATACCTGCCGGGCGACGGCCAATCGGGAGCGGTTGGCTTGATGGCCTACGGCACTGTCTCCATCACGGGGACGGCCAAGGTGGGGTCGACTGTGACGGCGGTCACTGGCGCCTGGGCGCCGGCCCCCATCACCTTCGCCTACCAGTGGAAACGGGACGGGGTCGCCATCACCGGGGCCACCCAGCAGACCTACACGCCCGTGGCGGCCGATGCCGGCCACACCTTGATGGTGACCGTCACCGGCACGCGCACCAACTTCACGTCCTTCGCGGTCACTTCCGCCGGTGTGACGGTGGCGGCGGGGTCTGGCGGTGGTGACCCGCCCAAGCCGTTCACCACCACCTATGCCGCTTTCACCTTGTCGCCGGACCTGAACGGGGACGGCCGGGGTGAAGCGGTCACCATTGACACTGCCGGGCGGCTCTATCTGCACCTGCCCACCATCGGGGTGACCCGGCTGGACCGGGCGCCCACGGCGGCGGCCACCGGCCTGGCCGGCCACCAGGTTTACGGCCCGGGGGATTGGGATGGCGACAAGCAGGTGGATGTCATCACGGTTGATGCCTCAGGGACCATGTGGCTGCGCAAGGGGAACGGCCGGGGTGGCTTGGGTGCCGCGGTGCAGAACGGGCGGGGCTGGTCGGCTTACAAGATTGTGCCGGCCGGTGACCTGAACGGCGACAAGGCCAACGACATGCTGGCCATCGATACCGAGGGCAAGCTGTGGCTGTATGCCGGCAATGGCCAGGGTGGTTTCCTGAAGGGCCGCACCGAGGTGGGCCACGGCTGGCGGGGCTTTGACCTGTATGCGGCGGGCGACCTGAACAAGGACGGCAAGGCGGACATCTTGTCGGTCAATGCCGCCGGGTTGTTGTATGCCTACTTTGGCAAGGGCAACGGCACGTTCCAGGCGCCGGTCCAGGTGGGCCGGGGCTGGGGGGCGTTCTCCCTGGCGGCCGGCGCGGACTTGAACGGTGATGGCCTGGCGGACATCATTGGCCGCAATGACACCACCGGGGTGTTGTACTACTACCAGTCCAAGGGCGGCGGCCAGTTCGCGGCCGCCCGCCAGGTGGCCACTGGCTGGTGAGGGCGGGGCCGGGCCAGGGGACAAGCCGGGCCGCCGGGGACTTGGGTCCGTGGTCAGCCCAGGATTCCCGCCCTAGGCTGGAAGGTGCCACTTGCCCCCCAAGTTGAAGGCCCCTGCCATGATCCCCAAACTGCATCGTCGCATTTTCCGTTCCGGCCTGATTGTGCTGACCACTGCCGCTTTGGCTGTGACTGGCTTGGCGGGCGTGGCTGCCCAAGGCGCGCCCGAGCCTGCGCCCGAACCCAACCCCGCCGGCGAGGCGGAACCGCTGGCCTATGCGCCCATCGACACCTCCGACAAGGCCGCGGTGCGGGACGCCTATGTCGACTACTTGCCCACCCAGTCGGTGCCCATGGGCTGGACCGGCGATGCCGCCACTTGCGATCCGGGTACCGTGTCCGCCGAGGCCCAGGCCGCCACCTTCCAGGCGTTGAACTACTTCCGGGCCATGGCGGGCTTGCCCACCCAGGTGACAGAGAACACCACCGCCAGCGCCATCGCCCAGCGGACCGCCTTGATGCTGTACGCCAACAATGCGTCCAACCATTACCCGCCTACGACCTGGCTCTGCTGGACCAACAACGGCGCCTTCATTGCCAGCAAGGCCAACATCTACCGCGGGGTACCCGGCGCTCAGGCCATGGCCGGCTATGTGGCCGACCCAGGCAATGACACCACCGCCGGCCACCGGCGCTGGATCCTCTCGCCCGCCCAGCAGACCATGGGCTCTGGTTCCACCGTTGGTTCCAACGTCTTGGTGTGGGGCGACGGCCAAGGTTCTTGCACCAGTGCTTCTTGTACGGCTACCGAATGGGATCCCCTGGAGAGCCCTACTTTCACCAATCCGCGCGGCCTGTCCTGGAGCAACCCAGAGTTGGTGGCTTGGCCGCCGGCTGGCTACTTCCCTTACCAGCTTGCTTCCATGGCCTACTTTGGGCAGATCGTCTGGTCGATTGCCACCGGCACCCCGGCGGTCGGTTTCGCCAGCGCCGCAGTCACCGTGACCAAGAACGGCGAGGTACTGCCGGTCACCATCACGGCAGCCAACCAGGTGATGGGCGGCGGCTATGGTGACAGGGCGGCCCTGATCTGGAAGCCGGTCAACAACATTGTGGCGCCGGCGGCCGGGCAGGTGGATGTCTACCACGTGTCGATCACCGGGATTACGGGGCACGCGGACGTGTCCTATGACGTCAAGATGTTCAACCCGTTGGAAGCGACCGTGGCTTCGGCCGCCATCGGCGGCACGCCTGGGATTGGGCAAACCCTGACTGTCAGCCTGGGTGAGGTTTGGCCGTCCGGGGCGACTGTCACCTACCAGTGGCTGCGGGATGGCGCCAACATCACGGGCGCGACCCAGCCCACCTACACCGTCCAGGCCGACGATGCCGGCCATGAGGTCTCGGTCCAGGTCACGGCGGCCACGTCGGGTTACACGTCGGTGCCGTTGACTTCTGCGGCGGTGACCATCCCGGAGCCTTGGGCGCCGGCCTATGCTTCACTTGCCTTGTCACCGGATTTGAACCTGGACGGCCGGGGTGAGGTGGTCACGATTGGCCGCCACGGTGAACTGTTTGTGCATGTCCCGACGGCTGGTGTGACCAAGTTGGTGAAGGCGGCCACGGCGGTGGCGACTGGTTTGACCGGCCACCAGGTTTACGGCTCGGGTGATTGGGATGGCGACAAGCTGGCTGATCTGATCACGGTTGATGCTTCCGGCAAAGTGTGGTTGCGGCGGGGGAACGGCCGGGGCGGGTTCGCGGCGGCGGCGCAGATTGGCGCCGGCTGGTCGGCTTACAGGCTTGTGCCGGCCGGTGATTTGAACGGGGACCGGACGAGTGACTTGTTGGCGATCGATGCTGCGGGCAAGTTGTGGCTGTATGCCAGTAATGGCCAGGGTGGGTTCTTGGGCCGCACCGAGGTGGGTCATGGTTGGGTTGGTTCAGACTTGTATGCGGCGGGTGATCTGAACAATGACAAGAGGGTGGACCTCTTGGCGGTCAATGCTGCCGGGTGGTTGTATGCCTACTTCGGGAAAGGCGACGGCACGTTCCAGACGGCGTTGCGGGTGGGTCAAGGTTGGGGTGGGCTGGCGGTGGCGGCCGGCGCGGACCTGAACGGTGATGGTCTGGCGGACTTGTTGGGCCGGGACAATGATGATGGGACGTTGTACTACTACCAGTCGAAGGGCGGCGGCCAGTTCGCGGCCGCCCGCCAACTCGCCACCGACTGGTAGCCGCCTGACGGGCAGCCGACTGAAAAACTCGCCAAGTGGGTGTAATTGCCTAGCTGGCAATGGACATAAGACGGGTGAGGGGCGCCCGCCCCTAGGATGAAGAACGCCCCCCTGGCCCCGATGAAGAAGGTCACCATGCAGCTCCCAACGATGCCCCGTCATTTAGCCCGTTCCCTGCTGGTAGGAGCCGCTACCGCCGCCCTGGCCGCTACCGGCCTGGTGGGGGTGGCTGCCCAAGGCACACCTCCGCCCGGCTCGGCTGATCCCACCCCAGCGGCCGCCACGGCGGTGGCTCCGGCCACCACTGATTCAGCCGCTCCCAGTGACCCTGCCGTGGCCAGTCCCACTGAGGACCCAACCGAGACGCCCACCGGCCAACCGAGCGAGCCTCAGGTGGCGGAGCCCACCGCTGAGCCATCTGATGTGCCCACCGACCAGCCCAGCGAGGGCACCGGCGCCACGCCGGGTGACCAGCCCAGCCAGGCGGCAGAGGACGTCACCAGCGGCCTGCCCAGTCACCGCACGTCCGGCGAACCAACCCCGGAGCCGCCGGCTAGTCAAACAGCGACCCCCAACGACACCCAGACGGGGCCCCTGGCTAGCGAAGCCACGGTCAAGTTCCGCCTGATGGCGGCCGACGGCACCACACCGGTGACGGATGGCGATGCCTCGGCCGTGTGGGAGGGTTCGGGCTACCCCGGGGATTGGGGGTTGTCTGTTGACGGCAACCTGGTCACCTTGTACCTGCCGGCCGGTAGCTGGAGCATCGTGGTGCAGTGCTACACGGGCGGCACGTGGTGGTACGCCAAGCAGTCCAATGGCACCGGTTACCTGAGCTACAACGAGGCGGACAAGGTCACGGTGACCGTCAAGGCCGGTCAGACCGTCAACCTGGGCAACCTGGCCATGGCGGATGACGGCAAACCATCCATCACCCTTGATGTCAGGCTGCCCAACGGCGCCGTGCCGGCCTATGAGGACTGTATGGGCGTCCTGTACCTGGATGACCCGACCTGGGGGCTATCGCACGAACGTTTCATCTATGGTTGCGACAATGGCAAAGTGGTCTTGAACCATCTTGACCAGGGCGACTACTACTTGGAGTTTGCGGACCTCGAAACCTACATGGGCGGCTACTACAAGGACAACGGGGATGGCACCGCCCAGTTAGTTGACACCTATGAACAGGCGAGTGTCGTCCGCGTTGGGGCTGTCGGCTCGGCCGACATTGTGCTGCTGCCGGTCAAGCTGAGGGTCGACGACAGGGCCACCATCACTTGGACCGTCAAGACGCCTGACGACCGCAAGACCGACCAGTGGTATGCCTGGGTTGAACCACCCGGTGGTGGCAGCGGCAAGAGCTTCCATGCCGGGTCGAAGGGCTCGGTGACATTAAAGCTGCGCCCGGGCACCTACACCTTCTCCGCCTACTCCTACAGTGACGATTGGGGGGGCGGCTACTACCTGCAGCAAGGTAGCACCGCTGTGCTGACCGACTACATCGATGACGCCACCTTGGTCACGGTCACCGCCAACCAGGTCTTGACCCTGCGAACCACCAAGTTCAACCAGGTCTATGCGCTGACCGTGCCGGTCTACAATCCGGCCGGCGTGGGCGCGGCCAACGCCGTGACTGAGTGCTGGGTGGACGCTTACCGATACGTGGACGGGGATTACATCTGGGCTGGCTCGGGCGAGTGCAGCGAGGAGGGGCAGCCGGTAGTGCAGGGGTTGAGGGCGGGCGACTACTACCTGTATGTCTACCCCTACAACACCGACTGGGTGGAAGGCCTGTACCACGTGGCTAGCGGCGCCAAACAGGCCGACCTGGTGCCCTTTGTGGAGGAGGCCACCAAGATCACCGTCCCAGGGACGGCCATCAAACCGGTGGTCCTATCAAGGGCGCCACAACTGAGCCTGACGGTGCAGTTGCCCAACGGCCAACCTGCCGCCGGCGCCGCCGTCTTGGCCGTCAACTGGGACACCTGGGCCGAATACGACGGCGAGACCAACGCCCAGGGCCAGGTTTCCTTGACCGTCGCTCCAGGGGAGTACCTGCTGGTGATCGACGCCCCGGCGGGCTCACAGGCCTATGGCGGCTTCTACACGGTTGGCGACAGCGGGCCAGAGTTGACCTGGTACACGGCGGAGGCCACGTTTGTCTATGTTGACCGCGACACCAAGGTGGGTCCGGTCAAACTTGACCAAGGCCACACGGTGAAGGTCAAGGTCTACACGCCCAGCGGTGTAGCCCCCGGCAACGAGGCGCAAAGCTGCGAGGGCTACCTATACACCGACCTGGGCACGGTCTACGCCGCCTGTGAGAACGGCCTACTGACCTTTGAGGGCGTCGCGCCGGGTGCGCTCAGCCTGTGGATCGAATCGGTCGCCAACGAGGACTGGGTGGCCGGGTACTACTACGAGACCAGCGGCACGCCGGCCCTTGGGCAGACGGATGAGGCCTATGACTATGTCTTCGCCATGGGCGCCCAGCCGTTGGAGTTGGCGCCCGTGGCCTTCACCATGGGCGGTTCGATCGAGTGGGACCTGGTGGCGCCGGATGGCTCCGCCTTGGTGGAGGACGACTGGTCCGGCTGCATGGTGGTGGCCTACAACGACGACGGCTGGGGGCTTGAGCCCGCCTTTGCCGAGTGCGGGCCCAACTACATCAAGGGCCTAGCGCCCGGCAACTACGACCTCTATTTCCACTACTATGCCGATCCCAGCCAAGGTGTCACGGGCGGCTATTGGGCAGGCACCGGCGTTGACCTGGCCCAGACGGAGAGCGGCGCCGCCCCAGTGGCCGTGACAGGGGCCGGATCGGCCACGGACTTGGGCACGGTCAAACTGATGCAGGCTACCAAGCTGACGGTGACCGTGGCCGGCGCCTCGGCGGCCAGCGGGACTTGCTGGGCTGAGGCTTCACTGGTGGGCACCGATCCATATTTCACGGAGTGGGCGGAGTCTTGCGGCTCTGGCCAAGCCGAGTTGTGGCTGAGGCCGGGAGACTACCGGGTATCGGCCAGTAGCGGCAGTCAGGCCTCGCCCTATGTCACGGTCAACGTGCCTACCTGGGGAGGTGACCTGACCACCACGGTGACATTGGGCGACGCCGCGACGCTGTCGATTGCACCGGTCGACTCTGGTGGTACGTCCGTCGCCGACTGGTACTACTTGTGGGCCACCCTGTTTACGTCAACCAGCCAGTTCGAGACCTATGAGACCGCCTACGCCCAGCAAGAAGATGGCACCTACCTGCGCGGTGACCTGGCGCCTGGCAGCTACTACTTGGCCATGCTGCAGGAATGGGATGACACCCCCTATGTGGGCGGCTTCTACGCCGGTGACGGCCAGCCGTTGGCGGCCACGCCGGCGGCGGCCACCTCGTTGACTCTGACGGCGGGCACCACCACCCAGGTGGCGCCCCAGCTAACCACCTGTGGAGCCATTAGTGGCAAGGTCACCAGGCCGGACCCGGAGGCCTACTACGCTGTCCTGGTTCAGGAGTTGGGTGGGGGCTATGTTGGCCGCTACACCAATACGTTCGCGGCCGATGGCTCCTACACTGTGGAGGGCCTGTGGCCCGGTAACTACGTGGTCAGGGCCATCCGCGAGGTCAATTGGTGGGAGGAGCCGGAGACGGTCTACTACGGCACCGGTACCGCCACGCCTCCGGCCACCAACAACGTCTCCGTGACGGCCTGCGGCACCACCACCACCGGCATTGACATGAGCCTGTCCAAGGCTCCGGCGGGCAACAGCACGCCGGCGGTCAAGGCCGGCCAGGCTTCCCAAACCGGCCAGGCCACCCCGCCGTCCAAGGACGGTGCGGTGGCCGCGGTGACCTACCAGGTCAACCTGGCCAACTGGTTTGAGGACGCCGATGGCGATCCGCTGAATTACCAGGTCTTGAGCTTCGACGGCTACGGCGCGGCCAGGATCAACGCTTCAACCTTCCAGTACCGGCCGGCGGTGTCGGATGCCTCCAAGACCATCACGGTGGAGGTCCGGGCCACCGACGGCTGGAGCTATTCGGATGTGGTGACCATTGCGATCACGGTCAAGGCGGTGCCAAAGGACACCACCAAGGTCCTCCAGTTCGATTCGTTCACTCTGTCGCCGGACTTGACCGGTGATGGCCTGGGCGAGGTGCTGGCCATCAAACACTCCACCGGCGTGCTGCAACTGTTCCCGGCCAAGGCCGGCGGATCGTTGGGCAGCGGTTCAATCCTGGTGCAGGAATACCTGGCCGAACACCGGGTCTTTGGGCCGGGGGACTGGGACGGCGACAAGAAGGCGGATGTAGTGACAGTGGACGCGGCCGGCAACATGTGGCTGCGCAAGGGCAACGCCAAGGGAGGGGTCGGCTCCCCGGTTCAGATTGGGCGTGGCTGGTCGAACTACCGGATCATTCCGGCCGGTGACCTGAACGGCGACGGCATCATCGACTTGTTGGCCATCGATGCGGCCGGCAAGCTGTGGCTGTACGCCGGCAACGGCAAGGGCGCGTTCAAGTCCGGCCGCACCGAGGTGGGCCACGGCTGGCAGAACTTCACCTGCTATGCGGCCGGCGACCTGAACAAGGACGGCAAGATGGACATCCTGGGTGTCAGTTCGGCTGGCCTGCTGTACGCCTACTTCGGCAAGGGCAACGGGACGTTCCAGGCGCCCACCCAGGTGGGCCGCGGCTGGGACAAGTTCACCTTAGCCGCCGGGGCGGACCTGACCGGTGACGGCTTGGCG